>JAMCYB010000019.1 GCA_023474385.1 Candidatus Martarchaeota archaeon
TAGCCCATGTACGTGCCCTGCTTTATCGCCTTGTATACCATGCGCTTGTTCTCCAGGTCCAGGATCCTTCCTACAACATAGAGCAGCAGGCTTATCGGGAATATTATCAGGAACCCTTCTATGGTATATGCCGTTGTTGTCAGGGGGCCGGATACAGCACTCACTGCGCTGGCGTAGCTGCCATAGCTTACTGCTATCGCTATGAAGAAGAACAATATCGCGCCTATGTAGAATATGAAGCTGAAGCGGTCTATGCTGAAGCCGAGCCCTTTGAATGATTGCACAAGGCTGTCTTCTATGCCTAGGCCCTTTATTACCAGGTATAGGCCTATCAGGCCAACAGGTAGCTGCCATCCGAAATGAAAGTAGTAGCTTACTGCAAAAAGCAGCAGTATTGCAGCAGGTATGCCGAACACTATCCTTGCGTAGTGGGGCTCCTTGAGCTTCTCCAGTATAGTGAAATATGTGTTCTCGAACTGCTCCGCCTGCTTCATCCTCAGTATGTCGACGCTGTTGACCTTTATGCGCGTCTTGAGCAGCGGCAGAACGCGATTGTCGCTTGCGCCGTCCGTTACCAGAACGCATGCGTCGGACTTGAACCTGTCGAGCACTATGTCTATCTGCCTGGAAAGCTCCGCGTCGGCCACGTATCCCTCTTTCTCCGCGCCAGTTATTGTGACGAGGTTCACTTTGTAGCCCTGCTTCCTGAGCTCATCGTATTTCTTGACTGCTTCGAACATGGTGTTTCCGTCAGTATCCTGGGGGTCCGCAAGGGTGAGGGCTGCCGCTGCCTTGAGGTTTTCCTCTCTCCCCACTACCGGGCCAGTAATCCTTGTCTTACGGTAGAGGTCGTTGTCTATGTCTACAGCCAGTATGAGGAGTCTTTCAGGCAAAATATCACATTAAATAAGATTGTGTGGTAGGATTATAAATGTTTTCGTAATGCACGCGTATATGCCAATATTATTGGAATACCGCCACGCGCTTAAGCATCAGGTAAAGCGCAGCATATGTGGGCAGCTCCACATTCTTGTCCTTGTATGGGCCGAAGCTGCTTCCCCCTATCGCCAGCACAGGGGATTCAGTGACATGCACCGCTACGGTGCCGCCCCTGAATAGAACTGCTTCCTTCATCGGGTCGAAGTTCTCCAGTGCCTTGATGCTCTCTACGCTCTTTGATATTAGGCCTGTATCGCCGTGTATAGTATTAGGCACCCTGAGCAGGTGGTCCATCACGCTGGTAACGTTCTTGTCTATGAATGTCGTCTGGCTTATCGACATCGCCTTCAGTATGCTGTTCCATACCTCTGCTTTCTTGGGCAGGTTCACCTTGTCCCAATTGCCCGTGGTTATGCCCATTATAACATCTGCCTTGCTTCGCAGCAGCTTCCTGGCGAGCGGCTTTTCTATCCCTAGCGACACCAGCTTATCCTCGCCGGAATTCAGGGCTGATATCATGCCCCTCGCTATCCTCCCGCCCCACCCCGCATCGTCAGGCTTGGGCCCTCTCAGCTGCTTCTTCGGGTCATCTATGTTAGGGAAGAACCTGCTTAGGGTTATGCCCTTGCCAGTTATATAATCGCTCACGCGCTTGCGCGCATCGGCATTGAGGTTCATGAACTCTTCGTCTATGACATGCACGTGATAACCCCTGTTGCCGCTGAAGTTTATCGTTATCTTATCGGCAGGCACGCCGAAATCCGGTATTAGAAAGTCCTCTATGAGCTTGAACACCTCCTCCTTTGTCGCATCGAGGCAGTTGCTGCACACCCATGACCTTCCGTGCTCCAGCTGGCATTTTAGGTTAAGGTCTGTCGAATCGATGTCGAAGACGAGCTCCGACCTTACCCTTTCCTTCTTCTCCATAGGCCGGGCGCCCGGGTATCTGTATATTGACGTTGATACAGATATGAATGCGGGAGTATCAGACAGTATGTAGCTCTTGAACTCGTTGAACGTGCGGAAAGATATGTGCCTCTTCACTATTTTGCTCTCGAAATCGCCGAAGCCGAACTCCCTCCTGCTCAGCTCGCTTATTGGTATGTAGGCCTTGCGGTAATATTCGTTGAACTTTATTTTCGCAAAAGACGCTACCCTGCTGTCCAGCAATCTACCACCATCGCTAATTTTATTTATTGCAAAATATAAATACACAACCAATGGATGCACGGTGAGGCTCTCATGCCGGCGGACTTCGTTATCTGATTATTAGACAATCGTTGAATGCCGAACAGGCATATATAAACCTTCGCGTTGAAAGCCTCTTTGCGGTACAATGACAAACAAGGATAAAGAAACTGCCGGACGAAGGGAGATAGTGGTAGTCGATAGGGACGGGGTCGTTATAGACGATATCAATATGAAATTCGATACCATATTCAGGCGCGGCAATTCGCTGCCCGAAAGGGCGCTTAAGGAACTGATATTCGTATCGCTGAACCTTCTGCCAATGAAAAGGAAGAGGATATTGGAGCAGTATGAAGGCTTGGATCCTGAAGCTGAGGAGTATATGAAGAAGGCTCAAGGCAGCGGCAAAAGCATAAGGGTAAAGACCGCCAACATGAAGGTCGACGCGGAGAAGGAGAGATCCATGCTTGAATCCCATGGGATCCATGCCGAAGTAGAGCATGCAGGCATGTTCAACAAGCTTGACAACTACAATAGGGACGAGATAGAGCTAGTCGAGGACAACCAGCTAGCTTCATTGATGGCCCTGATAAGGACAGGCGGCACAGAGAAGAGCATAAAGCTGATAAGGAAGGATTATAACTCAATATCCGGCTTCTTAATAAAAGCCTTTGGAAGGCATGGCAGGCTCAAGTATACGAACCTAGAAGAGCCGGAATGATAAGGCGCATATGCGAGCTTATGCAGTTAAGTGCATGAGGCGGGCCCGGCGGGATTTCCACACACACTAGCACGCTGTGCCAGAATATGGTTTGAACCCGCGACCATCAGCTTAGAAGGCTGCTGCTCTATCCAAGCTGAGCTACGGGCCCTATTGCCTGCGCCCCAATCCGTTCAACTGATTAGATTTGTACCTAATATTAAAAAAGGCTTTTGTATTTTCAACGGTGAGTCTGGCGGCATTGGCGTAATCCATCTTCTTTATGCCTGCAATGAACATGACTGAATTCTCGACGCTCTTCGGCGAGCTCCCGACTATTGGCGAATCCGTCTCGCCCATTACCTGGCTGGCCGGCATCACAGCAAGAGCTTTAGCGCGCTTCTGCGACTTGTATGGCGGCACTGATATGTAGTAGCCTGCTTCAGCGACTTCCTTCGCCTGAGCCTCGTCCCCATCGAAGAAGTGAAAGTGCACCCTCTTCATGCCTTTATCGCGCACCATGCCAAAAACGTCGGCAAATGATTCCCTTGAATGCACGGATACGGGCAGATCCATATCAAGGGCGGTGTCAAGCATTATGTCGAAGACCTGCTTCTGCTTCTCCTTCGCTTCAGTAGTGGTGGCAAGCTTGTAGTCCAGGCCTATCTCACCCACTGCCACAATCTTCTTTGCGTTCTCCTTTATGAGCGAGACATTGAATTCGATCTCATCGTCCTTCATAGCCATGCAGTGCTCCGGATCTATGCCTATTGCAGCGAATATGTTTACATTGTCGCTGATTCTCAGGCATTCCATGTTCGACCTTGTGTCGACCCCGTCAGTTATTATCGTCTTGACGCCGTATTCTATTGCATCCTTTATTGCTATTGGGTCGGTTATAAGGTCTATATGCGAATGCGCATCAGCTAGCTCTACCCTGTCCTTGAGCTCCAGCCCTTCCTTCGTGAGCTGCTTGGTTGCCATGCGAACACACATATGGTGCTTATGCCGCCTATGCCTGCAATATCAAAAGGTTATGCTTTTCAGGTATATGAATAAATACCTGAATTCCTTAAATTATAGGTAGTATAAAATTATTAAAGGATGTTGTAAATGCCAAAAGACGAAATAGGAGGGAGAGATATTGCGCACAGGCTGGACGCAATAAGCATAACGCTTTACATCATAACAGCACTATTGGTAATCGTGGTTGCGCTGATGATCTATCAGAGCTTATTCAAGCCGGTTTATGCCTACCAACAGCCGACCAACGCTATAATCAAGAATTCTACAACATTAACAAACCATTCAACAACCAATACCTCGAAATATAATTTCGGTCACAGGCTGACGAACATAGACGCGCCGCTTAATTCGTCTGCATTGGCTGTGTTCAATTCTGCACCAGACTCGTACTTTGAGACTGCAGGCGAGATGCTGCTGAACGGCTCGCTCACAAACCAGGTGATGGACCTGCCAGTTTCAAATTCGTCGATTTTCAAACCTCTGATGATTGATGGAAAACCGACAGCGATATACATAGGCGCGACATCGTGCATATTTTGCGGGGAAAATAGGTGGGCTATGGCTCTGGCCCTAGGGAGGTTCGGATCATTCAAGTCGCTCTATACGGGGTACAGCAGCTTCGGCGACGACGATGTACCCACAATATACTGGAACTCCGACAATTATACAACTGCGAGCAATGTGGGCTTCGGCAACAGCTATACGAGCAGCTACATCAACTTCGTATCTGCGGATTACGAATCGCCAATAGTGCAGGGATTTGAGATACAGCCGTTGAGCTACTTTGTAGCTAAGGCATCATCGGTAAACCAAACGTATCTAGAGGCAATGAAGTTCATGAACAGCACTGGGCAGTTCCAGGGTACGCCGTTTACCTTCTGGGGCAAGTATATAGAAGGAGGGGCGGATGCGGTAGACTTCAGCAATTCGTCTTCGTCAAGCAACCTGACGCTTGAATACATGACGCATGCGCAGATGTACAACGAGCTCAGGAGCCCGAATGACATGATGGGATGGACTGAATACGCAGGCGCTGATGTATACATTGCCTATTTGTGCAGCACGCTCAGCAGCACATCCAGCGCCGAGCCAAGCGTTTGCTCCTTGCCGGCGATACAGGGCATAGAAAAAGTGATGAAGATTTGATTATGGCGCAGCACATGAATATGAAAAGCACCCTTAAGAGGATATATGGCAATCCCGTGTATATTGCAGTTAATATAGCTGCTGCGCTCGTGTATTACGCCCTATACTCATATATACTATCAATCCAGACACATGGCATAGCGGTAGATATAAATCTGCCGCCTTCATATCTTGTGTATCTGCTCGTCATAACATCATCGGTACTGCTCACCATAGCAGTATTCTCAATAAGAGGCAGTAGGAACAACCAGGCCAAGATTTCCGCCAGCGTGACTGGATCGCTCACTGCCGCTTTCGGGGGGGTTTTAGGAGGGTGCGGGTGCACACCGCAGCTCTTATTCAGCATACTGGCTACGCTGGGGCTGGGCTCGCAGTTCGTATCATTTGACATGTTCTTCATAAACTACCAGGTGGAGCTTTTCACTGCATTCATACTGATAAACATAGGGCTTGCAGCATACTATCTGGACAAGCTCGCAAACCCGAAGTGCATCCTGAAGAGGCAGAAAAATGAGAAGAAGAGCAAAGGCAGGCACTAAAAAGGCGCTGAAGGGAAAAGCGAAGCGCGCTCACAGGAACGTTCGCAGGGCCGCGCCGAAAAGGATGAGGGGACGAGCAGTAGAACCGTTGGATATGGGCGCAGTGCCGTTGTCCTATGAAGAAACGCTGCTGGAGGATATAATGCGCGGCAGTGCGGCTGGAGTTAGCAAGCAGGTGTTCGCACTAACGGGCGCGCTGGCAAGCTTAACTCCGAAACTGAGGGAAGTGTATTTCTCGCATGGGTTCAGGGTAGGTAAAATGCTGTACAGGTCAGCCAGGCACATTGCTGGCAGTGCCACCACCGTGTTGCCAGTGCTTATCGAGTTCTTTGGCAAGGCGGGCTATTCTAACGTCTCCTACAGGCCGAAGGGCGGCAGTTACGAATTTGAGATGGCGGATGCGCCGCGCATGAAGCTTGGGGTAAACATGCATTCCTTCGAAGCAGGCATAATATCCGGGTTCATGAGTGAGGAGTACCGGAGGATAGTGAAATTTACGGAATCAGAATGCATGGGCAATGGCTCTGACTCATGCATATTCGTAGAAAGCAGCGGCCATGGCATGGGTGAGAAGCGCCTTGACTCTGACAGCTGGATAAGGGAATTTTCTGATTATGTGATTAGCAGTGCGGGCGATAGAAGGCACGACTTGATGAACTATGAGTATTACCACCTCGCATCTGAATCGCTGCTGCACAACGAGTACGTGAAGGGAATCGGCGATATAGCGTACGTTGCTGGGAGCGGGCTAGGGCGAAGGCTTGGAGAGGAGCACAAAGGCATCGGCAATGAGGCGAGGATAAGGCGGCTCAAGGAATTGATAGCTTTATTAAACTTTGGAAATATAACTATTAAGCGTAGCGCACCGATGTCGCTGCGCATGGAATTCGATAGGCTGATGGCAAAAAAGGACATGGTTGTGCTAGCTTCGAACTTCATGAACGGCATGCTCAACGCATACCTGGGCAAGAGGCTCATCGAGACGCAGCGAAGCTCGTTTGGGAAATACATGATAGATATAAGGGAAACCGCACGTGGCGGGCGCAACGCAAAGAAGGCGCATAGAGAGTAAAGTGCTTATGAGGTCGGACGATGGCTCTAGAATTCATGGACAAGATAGCCAAATTCATACCAAGCATCAAGCCACCGGCACGGCCGCTCTCGCTCAGAGAGAAAATGTACTGGACCGCGGTCATAATAGGGGTCTATTTCATACTATACAACATAGATGCATATGGGGTCAATGTTGCTGCAGTGTCTTCTTCCTTGGAGCTGATAAGCATAGTGTTCGCCGCAAAGATAGGCAGCGTCATAACGGTAGGCATAGGTCCGATAGTGCTGGCGAGCATACTGCTGCAGCTCATAAACGGCTCCGGCCTGATAAAGGTGGATATGAACAACGTGCAGGACAAATCGCGTTTCCAGGCCCTGCAGAAGCTTCTTGCAATCAGCATTGCGGTAGTAGAGGCAGCAATATACGCGGTTACGGGCTTTGTGCCTGTTGAGTCCGCATCATTCCTAGGCATAGTCATACTGCAGCTTGCCATAGGCGCAATATCGATAGTGTTCATGGACGAGCTGATGACAAAGTACGGCATAACATCGGGCATAAACATGTTCATAGCTAGCGGCGTGTCATATGCCATAGTAGCAGGAACCGCCGAAATATTAATACCGGAAGCGATATCGGCGATAGCTGCAGGCAGTGCCGCTGCAATATCGAATACGGTGCTGGTGTTCGCGCCATTGTTCTTCTCAATAATAATATTCCTCATAAGCATATATGCATACGAGACAAAGGTAGAGCTGCCATTGTCTTTTGAGCAGCTCAGGGGCCTTGGCGGGAGGCTGCCCATACCATTCCTGTATGTGAGCGTGCTGCCGGTCATACTAGCGTCAGCTCTCGAGCTCAGCATGACTGTGTGGTTCAGGTTCTTAGCAGGAGTGAAGGGAAGCCTGGCGGGACTGGCGAAGTTCATAGCGTTCTACCAGCCGGTAGGCACAGCCACGGGAGGCACGTCGTTGCAGCTCACCGGAGGCATAACATACCTGATGTCTCCATCGTTCCCGCTGCCCTATTCGGCAGCTTATGGAGGTGTTGGAGGCTATGCCAACTACTTCAACTTCCTTCTCACTCAGACGAGCAGGCTGTACATGCCTGCTGGAGGATTCATACTGGTGCCCGAATGGGTGCATGCGATAATCTACACATTGGTGCTGATAGCCCTTTGCATCGTCTTTGGCAAGTTCTGGATAGAGATGACAGGCCAGAGCCCGAAGAACGTTGCCGAGCAGCTTGGCGACCAGGGCTGGCAGATACCAGGGTTCAGGAGGGATCCGAGGATAGTGGAGAATGTGCTCAATAGGTATATACCCACGGTAACTGTACTGGGAAGCATCTTTGTAGGGCTGCTTGCAGCGGTAGCCACGCTCACTGGAGCGATGGGCACAGGCATGGGCATACTTCTTACCGTAGGAATAATATACATGGTGTACCAGCAGCTTGAGCAGGAGAGGCTATTCGATACCTATCCGATACTGGACAAGCTCACGAAGTAGGAATAGCGTTGCGGCTTTCGCCGCCTTTTTATTGCAGCTTCGCTCTAGCGAGTAAGTAGGCAGCCCTTAGGCTATTCGAATGTTATTCACTTCCTGCTGCGTCCATGCAATGATGGGCGCAGCTAGGCTAAGCATTCAGAATCAACAGCAAAAGTCGATCAGAGCTTTCCTACTCTGCGCTTCTGTGCCCTTTTGAGCCTCTTGCGTCTCTTCTTGAGCCACTTCCAGCGCATCCTTCCTTTCTTCTTCCATTTCCTGGGTATGCTTCCCAACAATACACCTTAGATATTATATGCTGTGCTTTGAAGTTATAATCAGCATTCTCTGAATATTATTTGCACTCATATTTATATGCCTTTCTAAAATGCATGCTGCA
>JAMCYB010000012.1 GCA_023474385.1 Candidatus Martarchaeota archaeon
ACCCGCAATCGTTCATGAATGCGCTTTTGGTATATGAGAAATTTATGTAGACGCTCCTGTATTTGACGCGCTTGTCCTGCAGGTAGTTGTCAATTTTGAGTATTGCATCCTTTATTCCGTCGATATCTGGCTCCTTCTTCCTCTTTACAATATCCTTGCCCTTTACCGCCGGCTCGTCAGACATGCCAACCTTCCTGCCCGGAAGGCCGCGTGCTCTGGATACCATTGACTTTACAGATTGCTTATCGATGAGATTTGTCGACATAGAATATAGGTTGCCCTTTGACATTATGCGTACTCGTATACCGGAGCCGCTGGATGAGAATATTCCGTTGAACTTCCCCTGCTCTATAGCAGCACCCATCGATGCGTACTCCTCTGCATATGCCTCGGCGAATCCGTCGCTCCTCTTTGATGCTTCCGAATACGCGTAATCGATGATGTTTGTTGCCATGCAATCAATTTGCATACAACGGAAAAAAAGATATATTGTTGTTGAATGCACATTTATCCTGGGTAAATTGCATGGTTAGGCAAACTCTATAAATATTGATTGAGATTCGGAGTGCATGGATTCTTTCTTCCTTTCAGGATACCACATTGAACGCATACTCGGCCTCGGCAGAGGCGAGTTCGCAATCAGCCTAGACCTGGGGGTATCCAAGGGCAGCATACGCATATACGATGACAGGATAGAGATGCCTGACGGGCAGGATGTGATGATTGAAACCCTGTCCAAGCTCCACAAGAGGCGTTCGCGCAACGACTGTTTCATGATTGCCGATGGCGACATCAAATGGCTCTACGCATTCGAGGGCAACTCGACGTACAAGCTCTACGAGCCAAAGATGGACTGGCCCACAACAATAGAGATAAACGGCAGCTTCATGCATACCATATCCACCTCTACGCCCAAGCAGGAGGCGAATGCCAAAGTGGGTGCATTGGGAACGGTGAAGGGCGAGGCATTGGATACGGTGTTTGGCCTGGGGTACACATCCGCGCTGCTGAGCGAGGGAGGCGCATCAGGAGTGCTGAGCTACGAAATATCAGATACTGTGCTTGAGCTCGCTAGGGTAAACCCATGGTCCAGTGGCGCGTTCGACAGCAAGATACATGTAGCTATGGGGGACGTGGCTGAAGAGATACGCAATCTTGAGAGCTCCATGTTTGATGCAGTGCTGCACGATCCCCCAACGCTCCAGAGCACCGCCAAGCTTTATTCAGGGGAATTCTACAGTGAGCTGTATAGGGTGCTCAAGCCCGGGGGCGTGCTCTACCATTTTATAGGCACGAAGGTGCAGAACCCGAAGCATAATTACAGGAGGGGCATAATAAGCAGGCTGCGGCAATGCGGGTTCTCGGTAAAGGACGCATATAGGGGAGTAAGGGCGGAGAAGCCCGCATGAGTCATGGTGTTCCGGCATGAGCATAGAGGAAAGGTTAAGCAAGAACATATCAAAGCGCGACGTATGGATGTACTCGACGCTTCCGTACCAGATAGCATACGGGCCGATAGGCACCATAATAGCGCTGTTCATACTCGACCTGCACGGCACTGTCATAGACGTATCATACGCAATGGCGACGTTCTACTTGATATCCATAATTGCTTCAGTGTTCTGGGGCTGGATGATAGATATATACAATAGCCGCAGGGTATTTGTGTTCATCGCTTATGCAGGCGTCGGGATTGTGCTCGCGGCGATGGCTTATGCAACGAGCATAGTGGAGGTGATAGCGCTCTTCGGCGTGCTATCGTTCTTTACGGCTTCAGCCGCTACGCCTCTGAGCCTTCTGGTCATGGAAACGATAGAGAAAAGGCTGTGGGCTCAGGGATTCTCGAAGCTGCAGATGCTGGGCAGCATAGGAGGGGCCCTTGGCCTGCTCGTAGCTTCGGTAGTAACCGGGTTCCTGCCGCTGAGAATCCTGATGCTCATACTGATACCTTTCACCATAGCATCGCTGATCATAGCCTTCGCCATAAGGGAGCCGCAGAAGGCGCTTGAGAGAAGGGAGATAATCAAGAACAGGCTTGCGCTCAGGGTAAGGCTGATGATGCACAGCCTGTTGTTCATAAGGCTGCCGAGCCCGCATTTCATAAAGTCGGTATTCGCGCCAAGAGGGGCAAAAAGGATGCAGGACCTGACGCTAATATATATAGCGCTGTTCGCCTTCTACCTGGGCAGCGGCATATTCAACACTGCGTATGTGCCTGGGCTCAGGAGGATCGGCCTACTCAATATCTATGTATTTGCGGTTATATTCGGAGGCTACGCCGTGCAGACTGTGGCGTTCTACCTCTCAGGAAGGTATACCGAGGCAAGAGGGGAGCACAGGACCATAATCGAATCGCTGTGGCTCAGGGCTGCAGGGTATATCGCCATAGGGCTGGTTTTCGTGCTCGTGTCCGGATATGCCGGCTTCATAGTCAACCTGCTCATATATGCCATGGCGGCGGGGCTGGCATATGCAGTTTTCTACACTGCGTCGAACACGCTGCTGTTCGAAGAGATAGGCAGCGAAAAGAGGGGCAGGAAGCTGGGAGTCTACAGCGGTATAGTGGGCTTAGGATACCTTCTCGGCTCGCTGATTGCCGGCTATGCCGCGTTTTTCATTGGGTATTGGTTCGCCTTCGTTGCCTCCGGTGCATTGATAATATGCTCCATAGCTGTGTTCTACAGATTCTACAGCAGCAAGTAGGTGCGCGCAATGCACGGCAGTAGGTATTAATATTTGAACGGCATAAGCGGGATTGTGCTTAACATGCTGAAATCCTACCCATGGGCGGACGAGGACGATTGGCTGGACCACGTAAACAGCGAGATAACTGATATCATGCTGTCCTACCTGCCGTACAAGAACAGGGGCGAGTACTACAAGGGCCTTACGGACTATATAGACAGGGGAGGCCATTTCACAAGGCCCAAGCTCTTCCTGCTTACTGCAAGGGCGCTCGGCGCGGAGTTCAATAGCGACCTGATGCTCATGGCTGCCACAATAGAGATGTCAGAGGAAGCGATACTGAAGTATGACGACGTACAGGACCATTCTGTAAGAAGGAGAGGGATAGAAACAACCAACCACAAATACGGCGATGAGAAAGCGATACTTTTTGCAGCAATACTGCACGACAAGAACAGGCAGATGTTTGAGGACTACATCTCGCTGCTTGACGACAGGATAATGGGGCTCAGGCTGAGGGACAAATATGACGAGATAGTAGATGCTACTGCATACGGGCAGTACCTAGATCTCGATTTCATATCTAAAGTGCGCAGCTTCTCCGCTGTGGAGGAATTGATGCGTGTTGAAGGCAGGCCGGATTTCGGCATGTATTACGACATAGTGAAGGGCAAGACCTGCGCGTATTCGACATGGGGGCCGATGCAGATGGCCGCGATAGTAGCGGACAAGGACGACGCGCTGCTCAAGCTCATCAAGAAGGTAGGCATTTATGCGGGCATAGCGTTCCAGATAAATGATGATGTGGAGGACATCCTCAATTTCAGGAAGGACAAGGAGCGCGACGGCGACCTGAAGGAAGGCAAATACACGCTCATAATGGCGTATGCGTATAAGAACGCAACAGCCGATGAACGAGCCTTCATAGACGGGGTATACAAAAAGAGCAAGGAGCGGAAGACCGATGAGGACATAGAGGGGCTGAAGAGGGTAATAGATAGGACAGATGCGGTGAAGTATGCCTTGGATGTCAGGGATGCCTATATGAAGCGCACCATAAATGAGGTAGCCAAATACAGGGAAATGCTTCCATCAAACACGTACGCGATAAAGCTAGCGGAGATGATAGCGGGATTGCTCTCCAGGGAGGGAGTGAACATGCGCGATGTCGCGCTGAACAGGTCGAAGGTGTGATTTGCCATGAACCGCACAAACATGTATAGTATGATCAGGCCATTGCTCTTCAAGACAGATCCTGAAAGGATAAACGCTGCTGCTGATGCGTGCCTCAGGGCAAGCGGCATATTCCCAAAGCTTCTCGTTCCGCTTGTGGAAGGCAGGAGGGATTATGAACCCCTGCATTCGGAAGCGTTCGGCATGAAGGTGGAGAATCCAGTAGGGCTTGCGGCAGGCTTCGACAAGAACGCTAGGCTCATAAGACCAACATACAATTTGGGCTTCGGCTTCACCGAAGTGGGCACAGTGACTCCTGAACCGCAGCCCGGCAATGAAAGGCCAAGGCTGTTCAGGCATCCTGATGAAAGCAGCGTGCAGAACAGCATGGGGTTCAACAACTGCGGAGAAGAGCGGTTCGCCCGCAACATGTCCAGGGGCATGCCTTTCAAGATGCCCGTAGGGATAAACTTTGGTAAGAATAGGGCAACGCCGAATGAACGCGCCCTAGAAGATTATGTTGAACTTGCAGGAACTCTCGGCAAATTTGCATCGTACATAGCGGTAAACCTGTCATCCCCAAACACTCCCGGACTCAGGGACCTGGAGAATGCAGAATTTGTAACGGACGCAGTAAGAGCAATCAGAAGCGTATCCATGAAGCCGGTCCTTGTGAAGATATCGCCGGATAACCCGCCAAAACATATGATTGAAATCGGGCATGCGGTAGCAGACGCTGGAGGAAGCGGCATAATAGCCACAAATACCTCGCGCGATTTTACCCTCATCCCTAACTCAAATCTTGATGGCGGAATAAGCGGTAGAGCTCTGCGCCGGTATAGCAGGAACGCACTCAAGATACTGTCGAATGAGCTGGAAGGAGAGATAGGCATAGTATCAGTAGGAGGCATAGATTCTGCAGAAGAGGCATATTACAGGATACTCAACGGCGCATCGCTCGTACAGGTTTACACCGCGATGATATTTGAGGGGCCGAATATCGCCAACGAGATAAACAAGGGCCTGGCTGCCCTATTGAGGAGGGACGGCTACGACAAGGTCAGCCAAGCAGTAGGAGCGGGCACCGGCAGGTAATGGTGCTTGGGATAGGCTAGCACGTACTGTCTTCAGGAATCAGTATCTCAAACCCGCTATAGTTGTACGTTTTTGATATGTTGAGCTCAGCGACGCTGTTGCCTGTCCCTATGAAAGAACTGAATACCAGTATCGGATACCGGTACATGGTCGAATTGTAGTAGTATGGATTGTGGGCATTTATGCCGTAGAGCCGCAGATAGGGCCACGCATTCGATATGAAGCTGCAATCGGCCAGGCCCAATGAATGCACCTGCTGCACAGCATTAAGAAGCACTGGGCTTCCGGATCCCATCACTTCAAAAGGATGGCTGCCCATCTGGGCATATGCAAAGAATGTCAGCGCGAAGAATGCCAATATGATAAATGAATAAGAGGCATACATTATTGCGTTCCTTGCCATGGGGCTTTTGTAAAGCTTGTGCACATCATGCATTAGGCCGTATATCAGCAGCGCGAGAAACGGCACCGTACCCGCATATACGATATAGCCCCAGCGCGGCAGTGTATTTATTGACCCGTGCACGGCGAAGGCGAACCAAGCCAGAAGGGATACGGCGCAGAATGCCGCAGTTATCTTGTATTTGTAATCGACGCTTTTCGGAAGCCTGCGGCGCTTTGCGTACACCAATGCGGCGAGCAGCACGGCAAGGAGCATGAAAGGGATAAGATTATAGAACACCTCCGACATCGATATCATCAGCGCGGCGTGCACCGAAGTGGGTGATGGAGGAGGTGCTACGAATACCTGCTCTATCGCATCTATATAGCTGAACATAGGGTTGCCGAATATGAAATAATTGGCGGCGAGCCATGGCATCGTAGTGAAGAAGCCGGCAGCAAGCGCATTCCACCTTGTGCCTTTGGGCATGAACAGAATAGGCAGGACAAACACCAGCGAGCTGTACTTAGCCATTGCAGCTAAAGCTATCAATACGCCGCTCTGCCATTTCCCCCTAACGGCGAGGCCTATGGCGAATATCGCAAGTATCAGTGAAAGCATTTCGGTGCCGTTGAGCACCGTCAGGTATATCATCGAATATGGCACCATCAGCATCGGTGCGACAATCAGGGGGTTTGCGTTCATGCCCTTGGCGAGGTATATTGCTGAGAGCAGAAGCAGAATCACCTCGAATGCCAAATATGATGGTATTGCGTTCTGCGCGAACACCAGATCAAACGGAACGAGGAATACCGACATCAACGGGGCGCGGAAAGGCTCAAGGTAGAAATGGTTCTCGCTCTGTATTGCGAGCGGCAGGGTGCCGTTCAGCAGTGACGTGTAGAAGTAGCCGCTTATCAGAGCCTTTGAGTATAGGTAGTGCGTTATGAAGTCCCAGTACACGCCTTGCTGGTAGTACAGGTGCAGAACCAGCGCAGATGAGAGTGCAAGCATCGCTAGAAGCAGTGCCGCATATGCATATTTCTTGCTGCTTCGAACCTGCTTCATATCCATCGGACCAATCCCATAAAGCGTATATGGGGATTATGAAGCCAACGTATTTATTATGTTGATGATGCTTGTTTTCACCATGCGTATATGCAAATTTTGGCAATGGTATAAAGCCTTAGCTGGTCATAGATTGCTCTATATTCGTGATGATATGGAAGGAAACATAACCTTTGAAAATGGGAAGTGGTCTGTCCCGGATAGCCCTAGGATTCTTTTTGCGTATGGCGACGGGATAGGGCCGGAGATAATGGCGGTGGCGAAGAATGTCGTGGATGCTGCAGCCGAGAAGGCGTACAAAGGAAGCAAGCACATAGAATGGGTTGAGCTTCTGCTCGGCGAGAAGGCAGAGAAGGAGAGCGGATCCGGGCTTCCCGACACGGCAAAGGAGGCGCTCAAGGATTACAAGGTCCTGTTCAAGGGGCCGCTCACCACGCCGGTTGGAGGCGGATTCAGGTCGCTCAACGTCTCGATACGCATGCTCCTGGACCTTTATGCCAACATACGCCCTGTCAAGTACATAGAGGGCCTGGACAGCCCGCTCAAGAGGCCGCAGGACGTCGACATGGTGATATTCAGGGAGAATACGGATGACATATACACGGGCATAGAGTGGAAGTACGACGATCCCGAACTGCCGAAGCTGAAATCGTTCCTCGAATCGGACATGAGGATAAAGGTTGACAATGATGCTGGTGTGGGAATAAAGCCGATAAGCAAGAGCAAGACAGAGAGAATTGCGAGGATGGCGATAAAATACGCGATAGACAACAACAGGAAATCAGTAACTATAATGCACAAGGGCAATATAATGAAATACACCGAGGGTGCGTTCCGCGACTGGGCGTATAATGTAGCAGTCGCAGAGTTCAGGGACAGGGTAGTCACAGAGGATGAATTGAGCGCCAAGTACAACGGCGTTATGCCGAGCGGCAAGATACTTATAAACGACAGGATTGCAGACAACATGTTCCAGCAGATAGTGACAAAGCCGAGCTTATACGATGTGATACTGGCGCCAAACCTCAACGGAGATTATATATCGGATGCTGCAGGTGCGCTCATAGGCGACATCGGAGTGCTCGGAAGCGCCAACGTGGGAGACAACGGAGGCATGTTCGAGGCTTCGCACGGCACCGCACCGAAGTATGCGGGAAAGAACGTAGCAAACCCGATGGGCATGATAAAGGCAGGGGAGCTCATGCTCACATTCCTGGGGTGGAAGGAAGCTGCGGAAGCGGTTGCGAATGCAGTAGGCACGGCAATGAAGTCCAAGAAGGTTACGTCAGATATAGCGAGGTTCGTTGGAGTCGAGCCGCTCGGGACAAAGGAGTTCGGCGAGTTCCTGATAAACAGCATGAAGTAATGATCCAACAAGATTGATCTAGCGGCGCAGGAAACCCTTAACCACAGCGTAGACGTCTTCGTGGACCGCTTCCAAGGGCTTAGTGGCATCTATGAATACCGCGTCGGGGAACTCGCTCCTGTATGCAGCCTGCACCTTGTTGAGGAACTCCACATGCTCGAATATCTCCTTCTGCCCCCTTCTATCAATCCTTCCCATGACTATCTCCGGCTTCGCCTCAAATATTATGGATAGGTCCGGCTTGGGGAATATGCTATTTATGAGCTTCAGGTATTCCGCGCTTATGCCGGATGCCGAACCGTAGGCAACTGTGGAAAAGTAGTAGCGGTCGCTAACGAGTATTACGTCCTTGCTCTCCATAACGCCCTTGTAGGCAATCACGTGCTCGTTCCTGTCCGCTGTAAAGAGAAGCTGCAGGGACAGCAGCGAAGGCCTTTCTGCGGAAGAGGACAGCATTGACCTTATGATCGAGCCTATGGGCCCGTCAGTCGGCTCTTTTGTGAGCTCGAC
>JAMCYB010000021.1 GCA_023474385.1 Candidatus Martarchaeota archaeon
CCAGGTATCTCAAGCTTATCCTATTCTTGCCGATTATGTCCATTAACCCCAGTATTGCAAACGAGATCAGAAGGTAATAGATGGTGAACATAGAAACAATCAATAACTTGGGAGAAAGTCTTTATAGGCTTTCCATCACAATAGATAGTGCTCAATGCGATCGTAGTCTAGCCTGGTAGGACTCTGGCCTTCCAAGCCAAAAACCCGGGTTCAAATCCCGGCGGTCGCAAATTTTTTACTGCAAAGCCGCTAGAAGTTAATGCGCGCCATCACTTGCCTATGCCCTTTGCATGAAGCTCTTTAAGCAGAAGGTTAAGCACTTCCTTTTTGCCCTCGCTGTATATCTTTATGCTGCATGCCTCTTTGTGCCCCCCTCCTGATTCTACAAACTCGCTCTCATCCTTGAGCTTTTCTATTATATTGAGCATGCCGACGCTCTCTGCTAT
The DNA here is from genome assembly GCA_023474385.1 of Candidatus Martarchaeota archaeon. Next base: position 447 of record JAMCYB010000021.1, read on the forward strand.
GTGCTTGCTTATCCTTATGGAGATGTAGTTGTTAAAAGTGACTATTGTTATGGAGCCTTTGCCTCCTGACTTCTCTATATGGCTCTGCAGCCTAGAGCTGTATCTTCCAGGCAGCACATATCCGGAGTACTTGTCGGCTATCTTGCTGAAATCGACCACGTTGATGCTAACTCCACTGCCGCTTGCATACTCCTTGCCGTACTTGAGCCCCATTTCCACAGAGTCGGCCATTATCTCGTTGGCGTAAGAGTATATCGAATTCAGCTTTTCGCTGTCTGATAGAAGCTTCGTAAGGTACTTCGGCGTTATTGGCCCGTCCAAGTATCGCGTATAATCTTTTAATCCAGTGAGGAAGTCCAGCGCAGTTGCATATTTAAGCGCCTCCATATTGTTCAGATCAGCGTATTTGCTGACGTCGCTTATCAGCGAGGCTTCCTTGATATTGTCTGACTTGACACCGGATATCGCCTCGGCAAACGTGCATGCGAGATAACCGCCGGTGTAATCCGCGCTGCCGGAGTAGTTTATGGGATTTATGTAATTTTCCAGCTCTTTCCCTAAGAATCCTTCCGGTATGGGATGGTGGTCAAGCCACGTTATGCCGCACTTGCCCGAAGAGGCCTTCACTGCCGGATTGCTATCGAGGGTCGTGCCGAAATCTATGATGCAGACGTGCGGCAGGAATGCTCCAACATAATTTGAAAAGTATATCGAATCGTTATAGAAAGCGTCCATGTCGTAAGTCACTCCCTTATGCATGGTCCATCTTACAGACTTATCGCCAGCTGCGTATTCTTCTCCAAGCTTTTGCAGCGCGTTGTATAACCCTATCGCACCTGTAGAGCCGTCGCCGTCATTGTGGAAGCGCACCACTATTGGGGCTCCAGCAAAGTACGCTTCTACGAATTCTTCCCCAGAAGAACCGAGTTTGCCGAGCAGGTTGCCCGTTATCCTATCGAGCTCTGGCCTTGACTTCTCTAGCTTCATCGCTTCAAGGTTCTTTTCTATTGACAGGTGCTTTACCAGGGATTTGATAGCAGAGCCAAATCCCGCTTTGCCTTTCTCCGGCGAGCCTACTACCTCGAGCGACTTGCTGCTGGCTTCGCGGCTGGACGGCGAATATGACAGGCGTATTGTGCTGTACAATTGCATCCTTTCTTCGGTTTCGACGCTTATCGACATGGGAGGCTTGCTGGATATTACGGTGTATCTTATTCTGCCGCCTCTGCCCTGGCTTTCCGCTATGGCTGATATTATGCCCTCAATTTGTATTGTCTCTTTTTCCGACATATGAAAAACCCGAATATGTAGTAGATTACTTGCTAATGTTGAAATAGGATGCGCATACTTCCTGGGCAGTAACGTTGCTTATATAGCTGCAATACGTCGAATTGCCAACCTTTGCGGCAACCTCGCTTATGCAAGAATCCTTGAAGTTTGTCTGGTTAAGCGACAGGCATATGCTGACATTTGCGTTATGAACAGCTTCATCCACCAATACCCCTTCCCTGCATACATCTTGCAGGTCTGCAGGTACTTCGGAGCAGCTCGCCAGCAGCGTTGATTCGTTCGATGGTTTTACCGTAATGAATGGCTCCATGCACAACTGGGAATTTATGCCCGAAAGTGACGTGCATATTGTCTTGTTGTTGGATATGTATGCAACATTGGAATAGCACAAACCCCGCGGGGTGATGTTGTAATATGCATAGGCGTAGGCATCGTATATCCTGCTGGTATTTGAAGTAGATAATATGTTTGTCAGTATGGTGTTGTTCGGCACATTAGGCAGGTAATTGCAGTAGGTGTAATCTTTCGTTGCGGCAGCTTGCTGGTAATAATACTTTGAATAGCACCTCATAGAGAGCGTGTTGTTGTTTATATAGCCGCATGTGGTGGCCTCCGAGAAATTCTGTGCCTGCGCGACCCCGTAGGCGCAGACGCTTTCGTTGGTGCTATTCATCTCCACGCACACGGAGGAATTGCGGCCCGATACGCCTACTTGGTCCAGGCATAGGTTCCGGTAGCTGGATGGCAATCCGGAATATATGCACATGCTGGAGTTCAATGATAGAAGTGCGACATTTGATACGCATGAGTACACGAGCGGCACTGGAAGGTTGTTACATATCGATGCATTCCGCGTCTGGTTTGCAAAGTATTCATAACATGAATACTTGAGGCCCGGTGTCGCCCTGCTGCCGCATGATGATAATGTATTTGTTGGTCTTGTAAGCAGCAGCGAGGCGATGGCTATCAGTAGTATTATTATAGTCGCAGCAACTGCGAGCACAAGCCTGCGCTTCTCATTTTCGGCACTGCTATTCGGCCTATCTGCGCGAGGAGGTGCCAGGTCCCGGTTGGCTTTGTTGCTGATATTTTTAAGGCTTGGCCCTTTGACTTTCGATGACATCTTTATTCCTCTATAGTAAACACCTTGAAGCCATTGGATTCTATCTCGTATGGTGATAGAACCCAGCTATGGTTCGTGCCACGCATTTTTACCACCTCTATTGCCAAGGTGCGCTTATCCTCCTGACCTGTCTGGTACATGGTTATTATGCCATCAAATATGTAGAACTCCGGGGTGAACTTCAGATCCTTTCTCTCCGATGAAGGCATCTCTACCGTAAGGAATGATGTAACATTGAGTCTTCTCAGATTTGATACGAGCGATATCATAGAGCGCCGGTATGAGAGCTCATCCCCCAGCATGAGTTTTATCAGGGATATCGAGTCTATGACAAGACATCTCGCATTATAATCCGATAGTATGCCTTCTATATCTGCGACCATATTGCCGAATATGTATTTTGAAGAATCAGATTCCTGCTGCAGCTTGTTTGAGGATCCTTCGCCGTCTATATATAAGAGCTTCTTCGCAATGAGATCGTCTATGTCCTTGAATTCGGGAAATGCGGATTTTGCGTTCTTTATCACTTTGTCTGGTTCCTCCTCCAGCGCAAGGAATACTGAAGGGATGCCGGCTTTGGCGCTGTTGTAGCATATTTCAAAAGACATAAGTGTCTTGCCCGAACCCGGCCCTCCTGCCAGAATCACCTGGTTGTTTATAGGTACGCCGCCATAAAGCATAGTGTCTAGACCTGCAATTCCGGTCTTGAACCTCTCCCCTGATCCACCTTTTTCTTGCCCATACATGTGACCACTTATCGTTATATTTAAATAGGTGCCAAGTTATTTTAAGCTTTAGTGAGCATTTGCTTACATCTGGATGCCCCGCCAATAGCAAATAAGGAAAGGTTTATAAGTATGCCTGAATATAATAATAAGAACATCGTCTTGCACGAACTCATAGGCCTGAAGGTAGAGGTGGCAAAGAGCCTCGACGCATACCAGAAGGGCATAAGAGGGAAGGTGATAGACGAAACGCGCAACACGTTGCTGGTATTTACGGACGAAGGCAGGAGGAAGCGCGTACTGAAAAATATATCAACATTTAAATTTATTGCTGGTAAAAATAGATTTATTGTTCCTGGAGAAGAAATTCACTTCAGGCCTTTCGAAAGGACTGAAAAAGGAATGAAATACTTCAAAAGAAGGAGGCTCTGAAGCAAAAGCCTATAGCGGACTGCGATTCGCACTACATCCGTTTTTCAAGGTGTGATTGTTTGGAATGCAACGATATAAAATGCCCGATACACGGGAAACTCAAGGTTCACGGCTACGAGTTCGAGGGACTGGTAGTCAGCGATAAGGCGAGGAAGACCGTAATAATAAACAGGGATTACACAATATTCCTGCACAAGTATGAGAGGTCTCTCAGGAAGACGTCGCGCATCGCGGCTTATAACCCTGATTGCATAAAGGCGAAGACGGGCGACATAGTATCAGTAGGAGGGACGCGTAGGCTGAGCAAGACAAAGAGCTTCGTGGTAACCAAGATAATCAAGAGTGCATAATCATGAGAGCAGTTTCAAGCAGCATTTCAAGGACGCTGGTGCCGAATTCGGTGCTTACTTGCGCGGATAACAGCGGGGCCAAGACCCTGATGCTGGTAAACAAGGTGGGCAAGGCCGGCAAGAAAGGCAGGATGGCATCGTCCGGCATAGGAGACATAATAATGGCAAGCGTAAAGGTAGGTTCGCCACAGTACGTGAAGAAGGTAGTTCGCGTAGTAATCATAAGGCAGAAGCAGCCGATACGGAGGGCGAACGGCATGCGCATTAGGTTTGAGGACAACGCGGGAGTACTGATAAATGACGCAAACCTGCCGATAGGCACTGAAGTAAAGGGGCCTATGGCAAGGGAGGTCGTTGAAAGATACATAAAGCTGGCTAGCATAGCTTCAAGGGTAGTATAATGATAAAAAGCAGCAAACCGAGGAAACAGAGGCGCTTCCGTTTCAAAGCACCGTTGCACGAGCTGCAGCATTTCTCACACTCGCATGTTGACAAGCCCCTCGCCAAGAAGCTTGGTATAACGAAAAGAGCGATCCAGGTATCAAAAGGCGATACGATAAAGATAATGAGCGGCAAGAACAAAGGGAAGACAGGCAAGGTGATGCGCGTCGACATGCGCAAAGGCTTCCTTTTCATAGACTCGATGAAGAAGAAGAATTCCAGGGGCAAGGAGTTCGACGTACCGATAAGGATTAACAATGTGTATATAACCGATCTGAACCTGTCGGACAAGATAAGGGCAGGCAAGCTCAAGCTGAAGGCGGTGCCGCAGAAGCCCGCCGCGTCGGAGGCCAAGGCCGCAGATGCGAAGCCTGCGCCAAAACCCGATGAAGCTGCAATGGCCAAGGAGGAAGCCGCCGCTGCAGTTGGCTGATATTAATCTCAATAAGCTGGTTAGATGGCAATAAAAGGAAATTCAAGACACATAAAGCGCCTGAATGCGCCTGCATACTTCGGCATAGAGAGGAAAGCCGGCAAGTATGTGATCAAGGCTAGCCCTGGAAGGCACACGAAAGATAAAAGCGTAGCCCTGACCCTTTTCGCCAAGAAAGCAGGGCTAGTGGCAAGGACTGGAGAGGCGATAAAAGTCATAAAGGGAGGCGCACTGAAGGTGAATGGCAAGCCCGTATCAGATCCTGCCTATCCTGTCGGGCTTGGAGACGTGGTTTCGGCAACGGATGCCGGAAAGGAATTCGTCATAGGCATAGACAGATATGGTAAAGTATCGCTGCAGAGCGCCGAGAAGGGCTCAGTGCCAACATACAAGGTCGTGCGCAAGTACAAGACCGCCAAAGGCGGAATAATGATAGGGCTTCATGACGGCAGGATAATCAAGGGCACCAACGATATCAAGACGAACGATTCCATCAAGCTGAGCGCCGACGGCAAAGGGATTGGGAGCGTGCTGGCTTTCGGCGAAGGCAAAAAGTGCATGATAATAGACGGAGTGCACGTGGGCACTACGGGCGTGATGACAAAGGTCAACAAAGGCACTATGCACAGCGGCAAGACGGTCATGGTAAAGGACAGCGAGGGCAACTCCTTCGAGACGCTGGTAAGGAATATTATGGTAATTGAGTGATGCTGATGAGTGAAAAGGCTGCTGCAAAGAGCAAGGAAGAAAGGTCCGCAAACCCGATGAGGGACATATCCATAGACAAGGTGATAGTCAACATCGGCACGGGCAGCGACGAACAGAAGCAGAAGAACGCCAAGAGGCTCATCGAGACAATCACAGGGGTGAAACCCACTGACGAGATATCGAAGAGGAGGAATCCGTCATTCAAGATAACAAAAGGCAGCAAGATAGGCGCCTATGCTACGGTGCGCAAGGATCCGGACAAACTGGTGAAACGCCTCCTGGAGGCAATAGACATGAAAGTAAAGGAGTCTTCCGTATCGAACAACACTTTGAGCTTCGGCATAAATGAGTACATAGACATAAACGGCATAAAGTACGATCCCACAGTAGGCATGCTTGGAATGAACGTCAATGTGTCTTTTAGAAGGAAGGGAGTGCGCGTCGCAGAGAGAAAGGTTCGCAACAGCAGCATACCGCGCAAGCACAGGATAATACCGCGCGACGAGATAAAGGATTATCTGTCGAAGAGGCTGGGCGTAAATTTTGTATAGAGGCATGATTATTATGAAAATGAGAGTCGAAGAGAAATTCCGCGGGAAGGGCCTGAGGAAATGCAGGATATGCGGCACGAGCAGGGGCCTCATAAGGGAGCACAACCTCAATATATGCAGGAGATGCTTCAGGGAGGTAGCTGCGGGCTTGGGCTTCAAGAAGTATGGTTGATATTCATGGACAGGCTGGCAGACGCTATAAACACGATAAAGACTAACGAGTACATAGGCAGGCAGGACTGCGTAGTGTATTCCACGAAGCTGATAAGGGCAGTGCTGGACGCCATGAAGCGCGAAGGGTATATAGCCGGATACGACGAATTCGTAGACAGGAACATAAAGAAGCTCAAGATAGCGCTTTCGAACAAGGTCAATGACATAGGCGTCATAAAGCCAAGGTTCAGCATAAAGAAGGACGATATACTGAAGTATGAAATGAGGTATGTGCCGAGCAAGGACTTCGGCACGCTCATAGTATCTACGCCAGAAGGCGTGATGACGAGCAGGGAGCTCAAGGGCAAGAACACCGGAGGAAGGCTGCTGGTATATGTCTACTGATGATTTTTATGGAGATAAAAGTGCCGGAGGGAGTGAAGATTGAGCAGAAGGCCAACAGGCTTGATATAAAGGGCAAGCTGGGCAGCAATATGCTCGCCTACAACGACTCCCTGCTGAATGTAAGGCTCGAGGGCGACACAATAAAGGTGGAGCCGGTAGAGAGCAAGAAGCTCGCGAAGAAATCTGCCAACCTTGTCAACACCGTTGCCAAAGAGATACGCAACAACATGAAGGGCGTCAATGAGTACTACGAGAAGATGATGACCATGGTGTTCGTGCACTTCCCTACTACGGTAGAGGCCAAGGACGGCAAGGTAGTGATAAAGAACCTCTTTGGAGAGAGAAGCTCGAGGATGGCTCGCATAATGGGCGACGTCAAGATAGAGGTCAAGGGCCAATCCATAAGGGTATATGGCACGAGCCTTGAGGACGTATCGCAGACTGCAGCCAACATAAGGGGGGCATGCAGGGTAAGGCACAAGGACAGCAGGATATTCCAGGACGGCATATATTATGCGCTTGAAGAATGAGTGTGATTGTTTTGGCTTTGAAGAAGAAAACGCATCCGAAGTTCAACGTGCCCAACTATGGCACCAAGAACAGGAAAAGAGTCAAGGACAGCTGGAGGAAGCAGCGCGGCATAGACAACAAGAAGAGGATAAAGAAGAATTTTATGGGTGCCGAGCCGACCATAGGCTACAGGAACTCGGAGAACGCCAGGGGCATTAGGAAGAGCGGCATGCGCCTTATGGTGGTGCACAGCATTTCAGAGCTCAATAGCATAATAGAGAACCCGGATATTAATACGAAAGAGTATGAGTTCGCCATGGCGCATGGCACTTCGAAGAGGCTCAGGGCGGAGATGCTCAAGTTCGCCAAGGAGCAGAACCTCCACATTGTAAACGGTGCATCGAAATGAGTGTAAAGCTTACTAAAAGGACAGCTGCGGACATACTCAAGAGAGGAGTAAGCAGCGTGAGGATAAAGCCGGACGCGATAGAAGACGCCAAGAAGGCCATAACCAGGGAGGATGTCAGAGCCCTGATAAAGAACGGCAGGGTATACGCGCTTAAGGAGAAAAGTAACCTTAGCATATACTCGAAGATACTTAAGGAAAAGCGCGCCAAAGGCAGGAGGAGGGGCAAAGGCAGGAAGAAGGGCACA
>JAMCYB010000014.1:0-22615 GCA_023474385.1 Candidatus Martarchaeota archaeon
AGTAGAGTATGTACGCCCTGGCGTCGAACCTGTTCTTGAAGTTCAGCGCATATACTCCCTGGCTCTGCTTTATGAAGTTTGATATCAGCCCGTGCTTTCCTATTGTATCATACTCCGGGTATACTCCAGAGTTTATTATGACGCTTAGATTTGATGCCGGGTCTATCTCAAGGTGCGTAGTCTTCTGCGTTATCTCGCTCTCTGTCAGCGCGCACAGTATGTTCTCCTCTTCTTCCGCATCAAGGTACTCTATGACTCCCCTCCTTATGAGGTAGTTGAAATCTATCTCCTTGTTCCTGAGCTTCTCCTTGAGCTCTTCGGTAAGCCTGCTTGCGCCGTTCTCAACTATGATGTACGGCTTCCTCGGCCTGCCTCTATCGGTAAGTACATGCACCTCGTTCAGCTTCTTGTTGTAGGCAACGTTCACCTCTCCTGATATGAGCCCCATGCGCCTGTTCTTCCTTATCTCCTGGGCAAACGCTCTCCCATCCTCTACGTTGCCCATCGGCTTGCCGTTCAGATACACATAACATTTTTCTTCTGCCATCATAATCGCCTCTATTGCCTCTTTGCAGACGCTTTGCTCCTCTCCTTCAGCATGTCTTCGAGCTTGCCTCTGACCATCTGTTCATCTGCCCCCACGGTCACTTTAGCCATTATGGCCAGATACCTTGTCAACCCTACTTCAGGTCCTTCAGGGGTTTCAGAAGGGCATATCTTGCCTATATGGCTGCCATGCACGTCCCTAGCCTTGAGGTGGGAGTGCTTCTTCGCCAGAGGCGATTTTACCCTCCTCAAATGTGACAGAGCGCTGAACAGATTCGTCCTGTCTAGCACCTGCGACACTCCTGTCTGCCCTGCGGGCCATGATCCTGTACCCATGGAATAAAGTATCTTCTCTGTGAGCGTATCTGGGTTTATATTCGTCCTGACATTGAGCTTCCTGCCTCTTGCAGTGGTCCTCTCGACATGGTACTTTACGTCCCTTACGAAGAACTTGAATGCATTGTTGAACAGCACCTCCATCAGGTCTCCCGCAAGGCTTATGCGCTTGTTCGCATAGCTATCCTTGTCGTCGGACTTCACATAATTGTATGCGACGAGGGATGCCCGCTCGGCCATCCTTATCAGGTAATACGCTTTCTCTATCCTGTTCTTCGGGTCGGTGCCTATGTGCGGCAGTATGTAGGTATCGAGCTGTATCTCTGCCTTCTTGTCCTGGTACGCTTTGGCCTGGTTGGGCGCCGACAGTTTGCCGAGCTCAGTTACTGCCTCTGACACACCCATGTCCTTGGCCTTGCTTATGCTCACGTTTAGCATGAGGTCATTCTTCACATCCTTGTTGTAGCTCGCCTCCTGTATCTTCTCCATCGTTAGGCCTAATGCGCGCAGTACAAGCACCAAGTCTATGCCTTTGGACAAGGTAGGGAACATAAGCGAATAAACTCCATATTCATCCCTGGTGACGCTGCACCTCCCCCTGAAATTCAGCTGCGTAGTGGAGAAGACCTTGCATACTGTCTCGCCCTTGCTCTCCTTGGTGCATATCATCTTGTTCGGGGCAAGGTCCTCTATGCCGACAAGCACTCTCTCGGTGCCTTTTATTATGAAATAGCCCCCGGGGTCGTCCGGATCCTCGCCCTCGCTGAGCAGCTGCTCGTACGTCATGTTCTTTGTATAGCACAGGTCGCTTTTGAGCATGACGGGAAGGTCACCAACATAGGCCTCGCCCATGTTTATCGTCTTCTCTATGCCGCTTATTATGGGAGTGTATGTTATGTACATCGGCGCGGCATAAGTCATGTTGCGCACGAGCGCCTCATGCGGCATAAGATCCTTTGTAGAGCTGTCAGATTCTATTATCTTCGGCTGCTCCAGCCTTATGCTGTTGAACTTTATTGCGAAGTTTGACACGTCCGGCTCAACAATGCTCTGGCTCTTTATTATGTTGTGTATGCCTATATGTATGAACCTGTTGTAGCTGTCTATCTGCTGCTGCACCATAGAAACAGAGGACAGATAAGACTCCAAAACCTCGTGGGTATTAGCCATTATATCACACCTTCAAAACAAAAGCGAAGCGAGAGCATCAGCCCTTCACCACGTACCTGTAGGCAACATACTTCTTGCCGTCGTCATCCCTGTGTATCGCTATGAGCTGGCCTGCTGTTGCCTTCAGCTTGACGGCCTGCGGGTCTGATTCAAGAATCTTCGGGAATTTCTCCAACGGAGTGTTGAACTTTTTTGATATCTTTTTAGCATCGCTCTCGCTGAGCAATTCATGTTCTGGGACCAAGTCATAATTCGAAGCCAACAGCTCACCAATGAAACAAAGCGCCAAATGCCGCGGAGGTACCAAGCTCGTTATAGTAGTTTATACGCAAAGTAATAAATAATTTGTGCAGAGGTGCGTTTATCAATGTGCATGTATGTGCCCCGATGCACAGCCGCATATCACGCCCTCCGCAGCTCAAGCTTGTACCTTTCGAGGAACCTGTCAGCCTCATTGCGATCTATGCCCATCCTCCTGGAGAGGTGGAGCACTACCCTCCTGTTGTTGTCTATCACGTTAGGCAGCTTCTCGGATATTTTTCTATCGTATTCGGTGTAATTGGAATCGTGCAGTATGTGCCTGCAGTGTGCGTTGCGCCTAGATGCGTCACCCAGCTTTTCGTGCACGCGTTCCGATCCGTCCAGCATATATTCTACCGATTTGACCATCGCATCGCTCACATCAGAGCCGTGCATGCCTCCAAGCATAGCTATCAATGTAGGCACGATTCTCCCCTTCTTCTGCACTATCGGATTCATGCTCGTCGCTGCGACGAAAGATATCTCTGGTAGCTTGACCCAGAGCCTGGCCTTGCCTATGTAAACCGAGTATGACCTGTCGAACACCTCCCCTGATACAGGTATGGGCCCAACGCCCGTTTGCTCCGTGAATATATCTATGTTCTCTATATTGTCAACAACCTCAAAAGGCGATAAGAGGCTGTACACTGCATCGTTTCTATACACTACCCTGTCAGTCATATTCCTGTACCTTATGCACCCCAGCATCGCCTTGGCGTCTGCCCCTTTCATGATTACGTCTATGTCAACGGATTTCCTCAGGTACGGTGCGAGAGCTGCAGGTATGATAGCTTTCTTACCTGAGCCGCCATCCAGCAACACCCTACGCTCTTTGCTCCTGCCATATATGTTCATTGTAAGCTCTAATTCCTCTAGGTGCGGCCTGTTTTCTATCGCCTTCGCGCATTCTTTCTGCCCCATTCAATCGTCTCTGGTTTGTATGACAACTGCTAAAAACGTTGTGTGCAGCATAATTCAGCTTCGCAAAAAAACAGCTATGACTACCGGATTAAAGTCGCCGCATTGAGCAAGTTTTAAATATGTATACTAATAATAGTGATACTGAAGTTTGCGCAAATACTGGGTTGTTAGATGGAGAAACGGAAATCTATGCCTAAATCTTATGTTAAAGCAAAGAATGCCGCCAGGCAGGCGCCTGTTGCCGTCCATGCTGCACAGAGGACAAAGTTGAAAGGGCGCAGGAGCGAAGAATCACAAAGCGCAATGGAGTACATGATAACGTACAGCTGGGCTATACTTATCATTGCTGTTGCGGTTGCGCTGTTATACTTATACCTGGTTGCGCCACGCGTAATCGTCAGCTCTCAGTGTTCATTCAAAATAGGTGCATACTGCGAAGACATGGTTTTGGGCAGCAACACGACGACACACGCCACTGAGATGGCTCTTTTCCTAACCAATACGCAGACATATCCTATGCTCAATCCCCACTTATATGTATCGATAAACGGTAAAAACACTACCTCATATGCATGCAAGCCCTACTATGTGCTTCCAGGCGGCTCGATAATATGCACCGTGCCTGTGCCTAATGTGACTAGCTCGCTTGGCGAGTTCTTTGCCGGCAATATATACCTTAATGCAACGTACTGCGGGCTGGTTTCAAACCCTTTCAACGTAACAAGCTGCAAGAGCGCACCGACACAGACCTATTCTGGCAACTTCAATGCGCATGCGGCTCCGTTGATATCCACAACTACTAGCGTCAGTCTGTCAGCAAACCAGAGTCAGTTCCCTGCTGATGGCTCTTACGATTCTGTATTCGCTACCGTAAAAATGCTCGGATACCCACTTAAGGGCGCTACCGTAAATTTCACAGTAAACACGTCGAACGCAAAAGTTTTCCCGTTATCGGCATCATCAGACTCTAGAGGCATAGCGACTTCCGGTGTTGAGAGCACTCACGTAGGCAATGTCACGGTAAAAGCATATTTTGCCGGCACTCCGAGCAACAATGTTACCATAGACTTCGTGCCATACGTATCATTCCACTTCTTCATACCGACAATATTATCACATGTGTCATCTTCTGCTATAATAGCAAAGATCAATGGCGTTTCATATACTTACTCTACGATGCCTTCATACCTCAACGTCTCTGTTGATGGCAATGTAGTATACAACTTCACTAGGTCGCTGCAGATAAACTCTACAGCAAGATTGGTATTCAAGAATGTTACCATCAATGGCGTTCCTTCTACATCATCTAACAATACCGTCGTAGCTTCTACGAATTCAACTGTAGTGCCGCACTACACGCTGCAATACTATATAACCATGGCTGTTAGCCCGTCTGGTGCAGGCACTGTATCGCCATCATCTGGCTGGTTCAACCAGTCGCAATACATACCAATATCAGAAGCTCCGTCTGGGTTGAACGTATTCGATAACTGGACCGGCCTCGGCGCAGGCAGCTACACTGGCAGTTCTTCTTCTGCTGCAATCACTGCAGATAGCGCGATAACTGAGACTGCGAATTATTACTCCCCTATAAACATAACATTTACAATATCGCCTTCAATGTCAGGCACATCCGGTACTGTCCTGACAGTCGATGGCACTTCATATGCATACTCAAGCCTCCCAGTGACCATAACAGTGTCTCATGGTTCAACAGTGACATACTCATACGCATCGCCAATATCCGGCGGCACAGGCACTCAATACGTGTTCTCATCATTAACAGGCTGCGGTGCTAGCGGGCAGGGTGGATCATTCTCTGCAACATCAACATGCACTGTTTCTGCCACATACACAACGCAATACCATCTCACGACATTGGCAAGCCCGTCCAGCGGCGGAACAGTATCTCCCTCATCGGGATGGTACAACTCTGGTTCTGTTGTGACGATAAGTGAGACTAATGCAACCAATTACAAGTTTGAGGGCTGGTCTGGAACTGGCAATGCCAACTACACAGGAACCGCTACAAGCGCAACGGTCACAATGAACGGCCCGGTTAGCGAAACCGCTGATTATCACACACCGTTGACAATAACATTTGCAACCTCGTCAATGTCAGGAACTGGTTCAAATATCGTGCTTAAGGTAAATGGCAAATCATATAATGCGAGCAGCATCCCACTGACTATAGGCATACCTTACGGCGGCAGTGTTACATATAATTACACTGGCACAGTAAGCGGATCTGCAGGCACCCGGTATATATACGGTTCGGCAAGCGGCTGTGGCACTACATCACAAAGCGGCTCAGTCACTGTCACCTCTAACTGCACAGTCACTGCCAGCTATACAACACAATACTACCTAACAACATCAGCAAGCCCGTCTGGTGCAGGCACTGTATCGCCATCATCTGGCTGGTACAACTCTGGTTCAAGCGTCACGATAAGCGAGACGCCGAATTCTGGATACGTATTCCATACATGGACAGGTTCAGGCGCAGGCAGCAATTCAAGTAGCTCGTCTAGCATCACAGTAACAATGAATAACCCAATAGCAGAAACAGCCGATTACTACTCGCCTGTAGTCATATCATTTGGCATATCCTCAATGTCTGGTGCTACAGGAACGGTTCTGACGGTCAACGGTACAAGTTATTCATACTCGCAGCTGCCTGTTAGCAAGAGCGTTCCATACGGCACATCCGTCACATACTCATACACATCGCCAATATCCGGCGGCACAGGCACTCAATACGTGTTCAGCACTCTCTCAGGTTGCGGTGCAACATCGCAGAGCGGCTCAGTCACAGTAACATCAAACTGCACCATAAGCGCTTCGTACACTACCCAATATTACCTTACTACTTCGGTGAGCCCGTCTGGTGCAGGCACTGTATCGCCATCATCTGGCTGGTACAACTCTGGTTCAAGCGTCACGATAAGCGAGACCCCATCTTCATATTATATATTTAACAGCTGGTCTGGAACTGGCAATGCCAACTACACAGGAACCGCTACAAGCGCAACGGTCACAATGAACGGCCCGGTTAGCGAAACAGCAAACTTCTATTCTCCAGTATACATAACCTTCGAAGGCCCATCAGTATCAGGAACAGAAGTAACGGTCAACGGTACAAGTTATGCAGGGTCAAGCCTGCCAAAGACCATAGAATTCGCCCATGGCGCATCTGTCAGCTATTCTTACTCATCGCCGCTTGCTGACGGGACGGGAACACAGCTTGTGAACCCCGCCATCAGTGCCACCTCTGGTTGCAGCACTACATCTCCGTTCACTGCTACATCAAACTGCACCATAAGCGCTTCGTACACTACACAATACCATCTAACCATGGCAGTGAGTCCTTCAGGTGGTGGAACCGTATCTCCTGGAAGCGAATGGGTCAATGCAGGAAGCAGCGTATCGATAAGCGAATCGCCTAATACCAATTACGTGTTCGATGATTGGACATGCTCAGGAACGGGATGCTATTCCGGCACTTCTACTAGCGCAACAATAACCATGGACAATCCGATCACAGAGACTGCGAATTACTACAACTACTCAACAATAACCTTCGATATATCATCAATGTCAGGCACATCCGGTACTGTCCTGACAGTCGATGGTACTTCATATGCATACTCGAGTCTTCCCGTAACCATAAATGTACCATACGGCACATCCGTCACATACTCATACGCATCGCCAATATCCGGCGGCACCGGCACTCAATACGTGTTCTCATCATTAACAGGCTGCGGCCAGACTGCTTCAAGCGGGACATTTACCCCCTCGCAGACAACCTGCACCATAAGCGCTTCGTACACAGAGCAATACTATCTAACCATGGCAGTGAGTCCTTCAGGTGGTGGAACCGTATCTCCTGGAAGCGAATGGATCAATGCAGGAAGCTCCGTGACCATAACTGCTACTGCTTCGTCTGGCTACAATTTTGTAGACTGGACATGCTCCGGAACGGGATGCTATTCCGGCACCTCATCTAGCGAAACATTCACGCCAAGCGGCCCGGTTAGCGAAACCGCGAACTTCGCTGCAATAGTAAGTTCAACCGGGTCAGCGAGTGCTGCAACAAGCGGCGGCGCAGGCGCCTGCACAAGCAGCACAACTGCGCCAACAGGGCTTGGTGTTTCATATTATTCCACTTCTGTAGCTCTAAGCGGCGTGACTTCAGGTTCAAATTATTACGAGCTGACACCACCAAATGGCAACAACAATCTGCATACACTCTATTACTATAACATTACGCCTGTTGCGCTTTCAGGAGGCATAGGCAGCACGTTTACATATTATATAGCAGACATCAATTCTGGCGGCGCGGCATACTTCAACAATCCAGTGTGGTTAGCCATAGGGTCAAGCCCAACTGCTGATGCGGGCATAGTTATTGATTACGATCCGTGTGTCCAGACCTACAATTCTGACAGCCCATCATTCGGATTTGTCAACGGCACTAAGATACTGTATCCTGGAACCAATCCATCGAGCCTAGTAACAGCTTCGGTAAACACTGTATATAAAGTTGTGATAACCTTGACATCATCAAACCAGGTCGCAGTATCGGTATATTCAAGCAGCGGCTCGCTCGTGACTTCAGGTTCGATAAATGTAAATACGATATCAGGTCAGTTATATCTGTACGCAGGTGGCATGTATACGCAAGGGGATGGAGGAGGCTCTGATACGTCGAGCGGTTCGCCTGAAGGCTGTGTCGCAACTACATCATCAGCATGTCCTCTATCAAGCGGTTCTGCTACTAATGAAGCGTCACTCGCTTCAAGCACATCCAACGGTGCATCCAACGGCGCTTCGAGCTCATCCAACGGGTCATCCAACGGTGCATCGAGCTCAACGAACAGCGCATCGCAGTCTGCAGGCAGCTGCCTTGAGGGTGCGCCGAATGGCTATTGCGGGTTCAGTTCATGCCCATCGGGATACACGTGCGGAAGTCCTACAAACGGCGGTGTCGAAGAGGATTCAAGTGGAGAATGCATCCGCACCAGCGGTATAGAATACAGCTTGGGCACATGCGACAAGGTGACATCGTCATCCAACGGTGCATCAAGCAGTTCAAGCTCATCCAACGGGTCATCCAACGGTGCATCATCTGGTGGTGACGGTGGAGGCTGCATACTGGGCAATGATACAATAACATTATACAATGGTCTCTACATAAACGCATCATCATTAAAAGTAGGGGAGTATATAAAGAGCTTCAATACGATTAATGGTACAGAGAATATACAGCGTGTCACGGCAATAACCGAATCTAATACGAGTGTAATAGAATTCATAAACGGCAAGTTCGGTCTTACCCCGACCGACCAGCCCATATACGTACGTAATGCAACATATACTGGCTGGGTAAAGAATCCCGATTCTGTGAAAGTAGGCTGGTATATATACTCACCTACAGACAACTCTTGGGTAAAGGTGACAAGTGTAACATATAAATATGGCAACTACAAGGTATATGATATATTCAGCGGAGGAGAGAATGACTTCATAGCTGATGGATATCTGGCCGATATGAAAATAGCTTGATACTGTCGGTAATACAATGTACGCAGAACAAGATACTGGGATAGATAACTCAAAACCATCGCTTGGGCCTATAACGCCTAATGCCACAGCCAACGGTACTGCTGTTGAGGAGAATAATACAGCACCTCAGATTCAGCAAAAGGGCCACAGACGCGCAGCTTTAGTAATTGCAATTATAATAGTAATTGCAATAGCAATATTGGCAGTAGTATACCAATATAGTAATATACATCCAAGCACTAGCGCATATTATGTAAACCTTACCGAAGCCGATTTATTCATAAATAATTACTCGCTGCCTTCTAATGTCAGTACACTTCATCGTATAAATACTATATACACGTCTACTAATCCATATTGCCAAAATACCGAATACATAGTGGATTACCTACCCCAAGGCATATCAAACGCTGCGCAGCCTGTAAACTTCAGTGCATTGGATCAAAACAATCCTGTAGTCATACTCGTCGCAATCTCGGTTGTCGACCCGTCATACTTGAGCCAGTATAATGCGACAGTCAAAAGCAATAAAGGCTACTGCCTTCCAATCATGAAGCAAATATCTGAGAATTCTACCTTTTTATCCATCCCTACAGAATTCTATAATGCTAGCGGATACCTGCTTGAAATGTCAAACTTTACGAACGAAGGACTGAATCTCACTAGTACATACTATATAGGTCAAAGGCCGAACCTTGATTGGTATAATGCAGCTGCACACTATCATAATGCTGTAATAGAGATAGCAGAATGGGCAATCGCAGGGCATGAAAACACCACAATGCTATACAACGATATGAATTATACTGTTGCGTCTTTCGAGAAATACGTTAACTCTAAACAGTAAATGAAGTAAAACTGACTACGGTTCTAAACCTTGCCAAAACTGTAATGTGGTTCTTCAAGTCTATGTTTACTATATCACGGTATTCAAAGCCGATAAAGCAGCATCGTAATCACTCAACTGAAAAACACTGTCTAGCCCCAAGGCAAGAATATAGAAAAGGGCATGACCGACTATGGGATCAAAAAACGTAAAGAAATGCGCAATGCCTAGGCTTATCATTTCACTTCTATTCATACTGATCGTTGTTGTGGTGGCTTTACTATACTTTGTATACTTATCACCCAGTCATGCACCCCGCATAAAAACTGTTGGTGTAACTGGCATCGTATCTGTATTCAATAATGTGGGCTACAAGTTCTTCAGCCAGCATGGGTATATAATAGCTGCCAATTACACGCCAACGAAGTTCCCTACTGCAGGTATAGAGGTATTCAGTGGTTTTCAAACAACGGCATTGGTCGGTACCCTATCGCTTTCAAGCGATGTATACGCACTGATATTCAATAATTCCGCCATGCCTGCAGAAGAAGCATCTAACCAGTCAATGGCATACGAATACTTCGGGTACGAGATCCAAAATCCATCCATAAGGCAGACTAATAATCAGAGCATAGACGGCATAATCGTACGTTTTTACAATATTACTACAAGTTTACTGCAGTCAGCAAACGCTACAATATACTTAAATAATTCGGGTTCTGTTTTTGCATTCCACAATGTACTTGTATTTGGTATTTTCAAGAATCAAACGCAGGCTGTAAATGTAAATCAATATCTTGTGGATCAGGTAGTACAATCGTACGGATAACCTTGGGGCTGGAGGGTTGCAGCAGCACATATTTGCTTCAATCGCTATAATCAATATGGACTGTTCCAGCAGCATAAGGATATTGCTCACTATACAGAATCGCACAGAATAGTGTGGACTTGCCATTAGGTATGCATACTTCGGGTTTTTACTGCTGCTTTCCGATGGCTTAAATATATTAGGATTGAAGCTACACGCGGAAGCATTACATGGCGTGTAATGCGGTGAGCAAATGGACTTATATCATATCAGACCAAAAAGATGGTGTAATTATTCGGAGGGCTAGTCATGACTCTATATGCCACCAAATCGTTCTCTATACCATAGTATTGCAACATCCGGCTGCGATATTTTGAGTTATTGACATAGTAAACCGACTGGTTATAGGCTCTTACATTAAAGTTATTATTATAAGAGCGATTTGAATGAGCTTTCCATGGCTGCAAAGTGCTTAACCAGAAACACGATACACAGGGTATATTCCCTTTGCCGTGTAGAAATAGCTGTCGTTATAAAGCATAATTGCCATTTGCGATTCCTCTATGCCATCTATTTTAATTTCCAGTGGCGAAGTACCACTCCCATTGATCATGAATATGTTAGGGTTGAAGGTGCATGAATAAGCATTGCAGCTCTGTGGGTATGGCTCTACGAGCAGCTTACGGCCAAAGAGCCCATAGTATCCTGTGCTATTGTTAAAAGTAGCAAGAATAGAGACAGTAAGCAATTTGTGGCTGACATTGGTATAGCTCATGGTAGCATTGTAATAAGTGACCCCAGCATTAATTACAAGGCTCTGGTTTTCCACTCTTATGCCATATGCGCTTGCATAAGCTAAATGTGAAATATACAGGTTAATTACGAACAGGGCCAAAAGCAGCGCCAGCGATGCATATGCCACTACTGCATTTATGCCTGCCGATCCGAATGCCCTGTGCAGAGCCTTGGACGCCCCGTTATCCCTAGAATATCCGATCGCAGCCACGAACATGAGTCCGAAGAATGTATAATATGCCCACTGGCCCCTGTAGAGGAACAGCATGAATACGAAGCTGAAGAGCGGTATGAGCTCCTTCTTCCCAAAGAATTTGAAAATAACAAGGAGCAAAAGTGCAACTATTATGCCTGTAACAACGAAAGAGCCTAGAAGCACATGAGCGTAAGCCAGTATTGCATAGCCTATAGGGGTAAACGAATTGGGTATTATGTACCCGCTTATGGGCGATATTATGTCGTGCAGCAATGCGCCAGGCGACAATATGAGAAAATATGAATTTATCACTACGAATACTGCTATTGCTCCTACAAGGGCCCTGGCAGCTTCCCTATACCCTCTGGTATTGAGCAGGTATACCAATAGCAGCAGAACCGGCAGCCAAAGCTCCTCCTGCAGGGATATGGCGAGACCGAATAGTAGGAAATTGTACCACCTATCATATTTGAGGTATGCAAGGAGTATGACCGCCAGCATCAGGAACTCTACCATGGAAAGTGCAAATATCAATGACATGCACATAAAGGCAATAACATACCAATCGGGCATGGCCCTCTTTACCGAGGATCTATCAGAATAGAAAATCACCACAATCAGGGCAAATATGAAAACGATTGCTTCGGCTTTGACATCTACATTGATCAGGTTCGGTGCCGTAAACTTGGTCATCAAGTAGAACGGCACAGTTACAAGCAGGTACGCAGCCGGATATCCTAGCTTGCCAACGACGCCGTTTAGGGTAGTATATGTCGCTCCGAAGGCGCCGGCATTTCCAAGTATGATGCCTGTGTAGTTTGCCGTATATGGGTTCGATCCTGATAGCAAGCTGCGCGAACTCAGAAAGCTCAGGAATATCTCGTCATTTGGTGCATAGTCTAGGGGATACCTAATGAAATAAATGTAGTATAGCAGCAGAACTGCGACTATGGCCAGAAGTGCTAGCCCAAAGTACCTCTTGTTATTGAAAAACAGGTGTGCAGAAAAATATGCAAGTGCAAAAAGCGGAGCATAAAACAGGGAAACCTCGGCTATCAGGTACACATAATATTCGAAATTACCTATTATAGCATAGGACATGTAGCCAGGATAGAACAACGATAAGGCCAAGAAAAAAACAACCATCGCCATGAATGGCAGACCGTCAAATAAATGTGCCTTCAATAGCACCTTCCTATAAAAGTACGCATAGGAATACAATATGTATGAGGCCGCACATGCAATCTCTATTAGCAATGACCTTGCCGATACTGCGCTATACGGGCCCACTGCGCCCAGGCAAAGTAGCAGCGCCATTAGGGATACCAGATAGAACAGTTTTGCCCTGTCTGAGAATATTTTATGCATTGATTAAGATACAGAGAGTAGAATTAAATATTTACTCCTGGCAGGATAAGCCAAGGCGCATGCGCTTGCACCGACCTAAGGTATCTTGTATTCATCAGCCCGTGCTATTCAATTCCTTCCTATAGGTGACTGTTATATTCAGCGGGCCGTAGTAAGAGTAATTAGGCGATAGCAGTAACATGGACAGGTCCGCCTTGCCGCGGGGCGATATAGTGATCGGCAAGCTGGGTTTTACGCCATAAATCTTAAAGGCACTGTCTACAACGCCTATGCTATATATAGTCTCGCTATATGTGCTGTTATAATAGTCTATTGTGAAATTGTAAGTGTGCATTGAGTCAATAGGCATTGTGAACCCGCTCAGCGATCCACCCAGGTATATATGCTGGGTAAAGTTGTTGTAATATATTATATTGACACCTGTTATGTTATCTGTCGTTCCTCCTGCAATATGCCCAGTATGCACATTAAGCAATGCATACATCACCAACACACCGACCGCAAAGCCTATCACCACACCATATACCAATATACCATAGTATGGCTTCTTCGTGTTCTCTGCCATAATGACTAGTTTGCAACTCAATAATAAATAGCTTTGGCGCATGAATAGGAATAGACCTCTGTGTGAATACAGCACAGAATGCACGTATTATGCAGCAAAAAGTGTTTCATATGTACTTGGATAACTTCAGATATAAGAAATCGCTGGGCCAGAATTTTCTTATAGACAAGCCTACCGCGATAATCGAATCGGAGCTCGCACGCGGCCGCAATGTGGTTGAGCTCGGTCCAGGCGCAGGCGCTCTTACTGCCGAGCTCTGCAAGACTGCATCAAGGATCTTGGCCATTGAGATAGATGGGAGGCTTTTCACATATTTGAACGAAAGTTTGCACTGCAATAAACTGAAGCTGGTAAACAGAGACTTCTTCAAACTGGACCGCTCGAGCTTTGCAGGGTATGACATGCTCGTATCAAATGTGCCTTACCACCTCTCGGGCAGGGTGCTCTCCTGGATAATAGACAACAGGATGGAGGCGGTTCTGTGCCTTCAGGAAGAGTTCGTAGACCACATGCGTGCCCTCCCGAATACCAGCAGGTACACTAACCTCAGCGTTTTCTGCTCACTATTCCTATCGATAGAGGAGATAGCAAAAGTGCCTGCCTCGTATTTCAGGCCGGTCCCAAAAGTCGCATCAAAGGTGGTGCACATAAGGATAAAGGATTCAAGAGCTGATAAGGAAACGATGCGCATCATAGCACAGATAATGGTGCACAAGAAAAAGAGGCTCAAGAATGCGGTAATGGACTCCAGGAAGGCACTTGGGCTTGATAAGGGTGCACTCGATCAGTTGCTCGGCAGCATACCAAATGCTGATAGCAGGCCTTTCCAGCTTCAGCCTGGCAGCATACTCGAGAGTGCTGAGTACATAAAGGAAGAACTTGAGCGCACCGCTACGCGTAAACCTGGAGCACATCAGAATGGCGAGTAATCCGCTTTCTGGACTTCCTTCATCACTTTCACGCCCCTGACCGCGGCGGCGAACTTCTTCTCCGCGGCAGCGGAGCCCTCTATCCCTAGAAGGTGCTTGTAGTGCATGGGTATGGTTACCTCCGCCCCTATGGCCTTCGCGGCGAGTGATGCTTCGTCGACATCCATGGTATACTTGCCTCCTATTGGCAGCAGCGCGGCGTATATGCCATTGAGACTATTCATTTCCTCTATGTAGTCTGTATCACCAGCGTGATACAACTTCTTTCCGTCGACTGTAAGTATATACCCTACCCAATTATTTGCCCTTGGATGGAAGCTCAGTCTGTCGTCCCTGTTGTTATATGCTGGTATGGCTTCTATACTTATATTGCCCATCGATTTGCTAAACCCTGGCCTTGCGATTGTGATGTGCTTATACGCTGCATTGTCAAGGCAGCCTGGAGCCGTTATTATTTCAGTGCTTGGCGATATTATCTTGCCTACGTCTTCCTTGCTGCAATGGTCAAAATGGCTATGCGTTATCAGTATCAGGTCCGCCTTGACTTTTATTTCCATTCTTATGTCGAACGGGTCTATGAATACACTCTTACCACCAACATCAATATAGAAGCTCGCATGGCCTATCCAGTGTAAGTCCCTCTCAATGTCCATTCTACACACCCACCCTATATGGATGAGAAAGCTTAAAATATATATACGAGCATATTAATATCAGTGGACGAAGGCGGCCGCGTCGAAGGGTTAAAATGAAAGGGAAAATTGGTTATACATATGCAACCATCTTGGTAGTACTATATCTATTACTTCAATTTAACAGTGCTGCAGCAGCCTCTCCAGGGGGCGCCCAGGGATCATTGCACAGTCTTCCTAAATTATCTGCCACCAGCGTCTGCGATTTCAATGGAGCTTACTCCGGCTCATCTGGCTTCCTATATATCAATAATACGGGCCAGTGCATAATAAACTACAATCCGACTAATTTGGGCAATTCCTGTAGCCAAACACTTTGGGATGCAAATACAGTGGGCAATACATATACCTGCCCTGATCCATCGCTATCGTTTCTTTCTACGTCCCCTGGCGGTAAAGGCGGAGGAGGCGGAGGTGGTGGCTCTTCAGAATATTATTTCACGCTCGTATACCATAACGCCGTATCAATAATAAACGCAACTAGCGACAATCCAGACAACGCGCCCGTTCTACCTCTAAATAACATCTTTACCCTCGCCGGATCGCCCGGCTATTACTACGTATCTTATTGCGAGAATTCTCAGAACGATGGAGGCCCTTGTGATGCCTACTACGTAGCCAGGTTCCAAAACCTAACCGTCTCGCTTTCTGCTAGCCCTGACAACGTACAGGCAGGCCCTGTAAGCGGCTATGTGAGCTTTACCAATTCCACAGCCGGTGGCTATCCATACGGTTCGCCTCCATATACATATGACGGGTATACTGTCCAGCTCAACGGTCAGACGATAACCCAGAGCTCTGGCGATTATCTAGAACAGGGAAACGCATTCACCTTCTACACCGGAGGCACCTATACTGTAACACTCGGCGTCACTGATGCGAATGGCGATACTGCCTATGGAAGTGTGAATGTATACGTCAATTCCAGGACACTCCCAAGCGAGTGTACAGGTACGCTATCCCAAGGATCATGTACCTTCAAGACTTATGAGTCTATAACAACTAGCTATCCAGACGCCGGGTCTGGGAGCTTTACCACGCAGCAGGGCACTGCAAGCACTACTCCTGTTACGTCTTCAGTATTGCAATACAATTCGGACAACTCGGGCTGGTTGCTTACCTGCCCCCTGGCTCCAGATCTATCTAATACATTGAGCAATGGGGCGATAATGTATGATACATACGAGTACTTCACGTCGGATAATGCGTCTTTCATAGGTGGGGATAGGTGCTTGGCTGGCGCAAGCAGCCTGACTACCACTGCTATGCTCACCGTTAACACCAATTGGAACATAAAAAATTATGCTACTTCAAGCGACTTGCTGCATCTCAGCAGCGTTGCAAGGGGCAGGGTGCAGGATTTAGGATATTCTGGAGAATCCAGCCTTCAGGGTGCAACGCACTACAACATATCCTCAAACTATGATACGCAATCGTATATATTTTCAACTACGCCAGCAGTGACGCAGCAGGGCCTATGGACCTGGCACAGCGAATATGCAGATCTAAATTCATCAAACAGCAACCTTGGTGCACTTGCTGACGAGCAGCATATATATGACAGGTACTTCCAAACATACAACAACGGCCAGACATGCAGGTACTATTACAACTACACTGTAGACGCATTTGTAAACTATCTTAACACTTCAAGGATCATAATACCTTCGCAGATAGGCAACACCAATTCGAAGAACTATGTCATCAACAACGGCCAGACGAGCTCTCCATACGTGCAATCAACAAACACTAACACTTCTAAAAAAGCGTGCACTTCTCACGGTCTTTTTGGAGTATGCACCAGCAGCAGGTATACCTGCGCATATCAGCTTTGGGGCGATATCAACAGCAGTACACCTCCTAGCTTATTCTCTCCTGAGCCTTCGGGCACGACGGTGCAGTGTGCGAACGGCCACGATTACGCCCTCGTTTCGAGCAAATCTGCAACCGTCTACTACAAGGGCCACACATATTCGGGCAACAACCTGTATAGAAACGTGTCCAGCGGGGCTGCAGGGAATAACTACTGGGTCGCATACCAAGTGACAACCCCCGGATGCTTCCTCGATATGTGCCCGTCCTATAATTACTACATGGGCTCCGCCTTCAAGGCAATCGGCTATACCAATACAACAATACTGCCGTATCTGCTGTACAACATAACAATACCCACAACGTTCAGCAACCTGAACAACAAAGTCGGCTATATGAACCTCTCGTATGACATGTACAGTCCGCACAACTACCTCAATCCGAGCAAGTATCTCGAGCCGTTCCCGATATCTACTGGATCTGCCTTTTTTGCCACCGTAAACGGCAAGTTCGGCGAATACCCGTTAAACGTAACTGCAATAAGCAATCCGCAGGCCAGCAGCCTGGGCGCCCAGCCCAACATTCACTTCATAAACGCGCTGAATTCTACCCAGATAAACGCCATAACCAAAAGCCTTGGCAATATCTTTGGGTCTCTTACAGGTATTATTGGCAAATATAATGAGCAGACTATAAACAACCCCAGCTTCATATCTGCATCCCCCAACGACTACATGTTCGTAATAACAGAAAATAGCGGCCAATCCAACCTCTACGTATTGAGGTTCATACCTAAAGGATACTACAATACACTAAATGCGCAGCCAGCATACGAGCCATTCAGCACCAATATTACCGATTCATATCAACCAATACCATTCAATGGCGCCACAAACGTGCAGAGCGCAAAGCAGAACTGGGTGAGCGAATGGAAGACATATTGGAACAATACGCTCACAGAGCAGTCCTCAAACCTATACATAACCAACGAGACAACACTGTCCACGGTTTCAACATCTAACTACCTCTGGTGGCATTCTACACATGTTTCGGGTACCTTCTCTTTCACGCCCAGTGCAATAACCTCCGACTATGCCGATGACGTGTTCCTGGAAGGCAAGGATGTAAAAAACGGCCACCTTGTGCTGGGGTATCGCTTCGCCAATGGGACCAGCAACGAGACAGTAGAGAAGCACTATGAGCAGATGATATCGAGCGAGTTCGCAGTATCGCCGGGAGGGCAGTACCTCTACCTGGCAAATCCGAATGAAGGCAACATCACCATATTCCGCTCACTTAACCTCACATTCCTGGGCAATATGAGCCTGGCGTATGGGAACAGCACTTACGGGCTGAATATAACAAAGTATCTTGTGGACGGCGGGCCGTACCACAGCCAGAAGATAGCGGACTTCTACAAGTCTCTGGTGCAGGCATCCGCCCCCGCTTTCGGTATCTCGTCCAATCTCGCTGTGGTGCCCGACAGCACCTTTACCCACCACCCAGTAGCGATTGCAGAATCCGACGGAGTATTATATGTGCTCGACAACTGGACTTTCGGTATTGATGGCTTTTACTCAACCATACTCATGCTAAGGGCAT
The DNA here is from genome assembly GCA_023474385.1 of Candidatus Martarchaeota archaeon. The sequence continues at coordinate 18,435 of JAMCYB010000014.1, forward strand.
TCACTGCCAACGATACCGAAGTGCCTATAGACCCGTCCCACATACCTGATGTGCTGCCTCTCAATCCAAGCGGCAGTTCAACTTCTACGGGCTATGTGAATGAAAACTACCCCCCATACGGCTGGCCCATATCTGCGAACATATCCATCGGCCCAGGCAATTATATATCCTACTGCATTGCCAACTGCACATATACTCCTGAAACCATAGGCTCGAAGAGCAATGGCTACCTGCCCATAGGGCCTGCAATAAATGTACCTATAGATATCTACATTCAACGCAAACCATTCTCTCCCCCTCCAGAGCTAACCAATATTTACCTTTCCACTAATTTCAATAATACAGGCTACCTCCTAGCCCATGCAGGGGGTGGATCGACAGGCTATCACGGCGTATACACCGAGCTTCTTTCCATGGACATGGACATAAGCAACTATACTAACCCGTCGCTTCTCGCCAACATGAGCTTCAGCTGCTACCTAAATACTACGCATGCGTCTGCAAACCCTTGCATTGATGTGCCGCACAACAGCGCCGTAGGAAATACACTCATAGCAATGAGCGGCCCGCTCTTGGGCGTTCCAAGTTCTTTCAAGTATGCCGAGAACCTCGGTTCGCCCTCGAAGTACATAGTCCTATCAAATATAGTCGGGTCAGCATTTCCATCAAACAACAACGCCGGTTCTTCGAGCACCTCAAGCAACAGCGGCAACACGCTGCAGGGCAATTCATTGCTTGCAAATGAGATAGTTAGCAATGCAATAAACCCTACACAGTCTGTGACTAGCGCATTGGCAGTGCCGCAGACGTTCCTGAAGAGCACCATAAGCGGCTACTTCCTAATACCGTTCAATGAATCCTATACAATAGTGCAGCAATGGAGTCCGGACCCAGCACCTGGCGTACCTATAAATGGCGGCAGCTGCCCGAACTACACGTACCCCGGTCCAGACAATAACAACACTGCTATATCTGTGCAGACAAATGTGACATACGGATATGCGCAGGCAGACGTGCTCCCCAACAGCACAAACGAAACTGTCGAAAGCGGTCCTATGTACGTGAAATACATATCGCAGGCCAACAAGTACTACATACCCAACATATCGGATGCAAACGCAATACTGCCCCCATACCTCAACTTCAAGATATTCACCAACAGAATATTCGGCGAAGTATACATAAACCAGAGTGTCTCTCCGCAATCTTATTATCAGATGAATGTGCCTTTGGTAGTGAATCAGACGCATATGCTCAACTATGAGATAAATGAATACCAGCAGTACTCTGGCGGGCACAACTATCCTGCCTATTATACTGAAGAATCCATACCACTGCCCCCGAACGCCCTCCAAAATGGTGTTGATTCAGGCAGTGCATACTATAATAGGTACAACGCGTTCCCGTACAACAGCCTGATAGCTTACTCAAACTCGTCAGTGAATGGGTCCGAATCTACATTTGTCCAGCTTTACCAGATATACCATAGGGAATCGATAGAGGACGCATTGCTTCTCAGCCTGCAGGGCGATAGCAGCTCGCTAGGATACAACCGCCTGGTATATACTTTCATAGACCAGTTCAACAACACCATATACATGCCGCTGGATGCCGACATAGCCAACATAACCTCAGTAACGCTAGACCCTAAGACTGTGGTCAGTCCGATCAATGCCAACGAGACAACTATAAACGTAACGGGCGTGGCGGGCTATTATCCCTCAATATTCTCATATCTACCCACACCCATACCTACAGGTTCGAAGATATACATATACTACGATACCAACATAAACTTCTACAACACATCGTACTCGTCCCAATCGGCGTCCGCGTATGCAGAGTACCAGCAGATGTGCGCATTCAGTCCGACTTCGATATGCACTCTCGCCAATCCGGCAAACGCCTCGCAGACTGCTCCCGCGCCTAATGGCAATTCTTTTCTCACATATCCATCGTTCAATACCCAATACAACAGCTCTGGCGAATGCTCCGCAGAGCCAAAGAGCCTTTTGAATTTGACCAAGTACAATTGCAACATATATGGGAATTACAGTCTGCCCGAGACAGGCACTACTGCGAGCGGCAACATCGAATACTGCCTGCCGCAATTCCTCAACGGTACGGGCATTCTTACCTCTCAGATCGGATATGTGGGCACAACCACTACCAACTCTACTGGGGGCTTCAGCATCAAGTTCCCCGTGTGCGGTACGGGCACAGGCAAAGTAATAGCATCGTATTACGGCTTGCCCCTCCCGCAGCCCCATACATACCACCAGACGCCGCTGCAGCTATCCGCCCTATACCGCGTTTGTACACAAAGCAAGCCTTTTATCGGTTGCGTTAAGTACTCCGCCCCGACGTGGCTCTATAACGCATATCCGGAGTACACATATACTTACGCGCCCAATGAGACATCGTCATCATTCCCAATAGGCAGCTATGCCCTGAGCTTCGGGAACATTGAGCTGCCCATCACATTCGCAATAATGTTGCTGATAATAGCGCTGTCGTACAAGCGCAGAACGGAGTGAACAGTTATATATATCTGAAAAGCGTTTATTACTATGATAGGGATGTTGGCCATAATACCGGTGTTGCTGAGCTTCAATGCAATATATGTGCTCATACCTATAATCTTAATAATTATACTCATAGCTGCGGCTGCGGGCCTGACCAGGGGCACTGATATATTCGAGCTCCTCGGCTTCGGCGCCATAATGGGCTTTACGTCCGGAATGGGGCAGGGCAGGGCGAAAGGACTGCGTGGAAGGAGATACAGTTCAGGCGGCAGCAAGGGCGCCCAGCGCCTGCAGAAGCGTTCACGTGCAGCTAAGGCAAAGAGTAGAGGTGCAGCCGCAAAGGCGAATAGGAAAAGCGGCGGCTCTGTAGTCAAAGGTGCGACGAAGTTCGGTGCTCTCGGCGGCAGATTGGCCATGCGCCGCAAGGTCAGAGAGCAGATGCTGTCCAAAGCGCGTATACACAATACTCTTTCTACTCCGTCTGCAAAAGAGGGCGCAGGCGTAGCAAGGAATAAAATGCGCCTTTCAACAAGGTTTAATAGGATAAAGACAGTTGCAGGCAGAGCAGAAAAGAAGAGTAGCACACACAATAAAATAGCCGAAGGTCTGAGGAATAAAAAGAGCACCGGCGGAGCAAGGTATGAAAGGCCCGGAAGGCTCGGTTATGCGAAAGGCATGCTCTATATAGGCAGGAAAGGCAAGCGCATATGGATACCTGGCGCTGCTACCGCTGGCGCGGTCGTGGGCGGAATGGTTGGTCTTGGGTCTGCGATACGATACAGGGGGAGAGTGCGCCTCAATAAGAAGGAACTCGCCGGAAATAGCAAGCTTTCAGGGCTATACGATAAAAAGGGCAACAAGCTTCGCCCTGCATCGAAGAACGAGCGCCTGGAGATAAAGGCGATGAAGCATGATAAGATCAAAGAGGTATACACGCGCAGGCAGGAGAGCAATGAGCTAAAGCAATACAAGCTCGATGTAGGCCGCAAGCAATACCGTCAGGAAAAGAAAGCAGTAAGAGAGGGCATAAAGAAACAGACGAGCAAGGAATCAGAAGAGAGATTCATGCATGAGAAAATAATCGACGAGAAGACCGGAAAGGTAATATCACAGGGCGTAGGCCAGCACATAGCGGACAATCTTGCAGGCGGATTTTCTAACAGGAAGCATTTGAACAAGTACCTTGGGATGCCCGAAGAAAAGAAGCGTGCCGAGGCAGAGAGGCAGGTAAAGCGCATGAAGCAGATAGGTGACAAGTACGGCGTAACTGCAGCTACCTTCTATGCCGCTGCTATGTTCACAGGGCCTACGCTTCGTAACGCGTGGAGGCAGCGCAACGCATGGAAAACGGATAATTCGCCGCATTCAACGCTTGCCGAGCCTGGCGCCGCTGCCGGAGGGCAGGCAAAATCCAGTGCAGGTGCGGGTGGCAGCGGAGGCGGTTCTGGCGCAACCAACACTGGTACAGGCGGCAATAACAATGCTTCAGGTACTAGCTCGAAACGTGAGGCAAGGCTTAACCTGGCCATGAACAAACTTAACAAGCAGAAGGAAGAGCTGAAGAAAGAGGTAGAGGATAGAGCAAACAAGATCAAAGAAGGAGGAGCCGGCGCGGTGTGGTCCTCGTTCGCGCTCGGATTTACCGGCGACAAGATC
>JAMCYB010000014.1:23118-31751 GCA_023474385.1 Candidatus Martarchaeota archaeon
ACAAAAGGCCAAGGAAGAAAAGGAGAAGGATGAAGAGAAGAACGCCGAAAAGAAGCAACAGCAAAAAGAAGAGAACGAGAAAAAAGACTCCGAAGGCGCCTCCGACGATAGCAAGTAATGTGCACGGCAACTAAAACGAATAACACCAGAAGGGCATTAAAAGCGAAAGCGCAAGGTATGCTGTATTTGGCACTGCAACTAGCCGCTCATGACGACGCTCTTCAGCTTCTCGCCTATATCTATGCCCGCGGCTATTTCCGGGAGTACAACCCTATGCGCCCCTGACCTTATTAACTTTGGAAGATCCTCCTCCTTCTCCGCCCTGGTTATTACATGGACTTTGCTGTTGAGCGACTTTACAGTGACCGCAATGAGCGAGTTCCTCGTATCGTCATCGCTGCAGAGTATTACTGTCCCTGCATTGTCTACGCCCGCAGCTTTTAGCAGCTCCACCGATCCGACGGTACCGACAAGCACGAGCTTTGACCGTTCATAGAGGTATCTAGCGTCCCGCTCGTCATCCGTCAGTATCACATAGGGCTTCCCGGCGGCATCCATGTCTTCTATCAGCGCTTCCGCAAACTTATTGAACGGAGCGATTATCGCATGCTTCTTCATCTTCTTCATTCTAGATATCGTTCTTTTCTCCTTGATATTGACATGGTGTATGAAATCGAAGAACCATCCTGCAAGGGCTACCGCCATAAGGGCGAATGCCAAAGCCCCAGCCACATCCCCTACGAGTATGAATGAATTTGATATGCCCAGCGCATACGGTATTATGTTTGGATATGAGACATCAAGCATGTCCAGCACGCTCCATACCAATGCCCTGAAAATACTCACCCCGGATGCCAGCGCAGAGAGGAACGATATGGCAAAGAAAATCACTATCAGCACTATGAATATGTACAACGTCCTGTTATTCATATGTGTCATTTTCTCACCGCCTCTACCAGCCGTTCACCCATCTCTATGCCGGATAGCGCCTCCGGCAATATGCATACGTCGGCGCCTCCGCGCATCATCTTCGTGACCGAATCCTCATGCACCACTTTTGCAATGGCCTTTAGGCCCTTGTTCACTCTTTTCGCAGCGATTATGCCGAGCAAGTTCTCGAAGTCGCTATCCGTATCGAACACTATAGCCCTTGCTGTCTTTATCGAAGCCATAGACAGATAACCCTCCCTGGTGAAGTCTCCATCCAATACCGGGTAGTCAAGATCACGCAGCATATCAACCTTGACAGGATTTTTCTCTATCACCACAAAGTCATTGCCCTTTGCTTTCAGGTCCAGCATCAGCCTGTCGGAAAAGTTTGTATATCCGCACACTATGACATGGTTCTTAAGGCGTTTTATCCTGTACGATCTGACCCTGGACCTAAGGTCTATGCTGGATATCAGCTGTATCAGTGAAGCTACAAGGAAGCCCACTATGATAATTTTGGCTATGCCATCCAGGAAGAGCACTAGGAAGAACGGATAGAAAGACGAGCTGCTCATGGAGACATAGCCCAGCTGCGGCACGAAGCCGGCGGCATCCATCAGCGTCGATACAGTATAATAGAGGCTCGCATATATGCTCCCTGTTATTCCGCGCAGCACATATACCGACCACACCAAATAGGCCATGGCGAATACGAGCACTACTGGTATGGTCCGCTTTGCGAATTCTGATTCCTCCTTCTGAATGACCTGCGCTTTGGATTCCATAAAATCTACTGGTCTTACCCCGATCCAAGTTCCTTGAGTATCTCGTGGCTTGCGCTCTTCTGCGGCATCACGACGAAATCCGCGCCCGCCTCTATAAGCTTTTCCCTCAAGAAGGCGTCATTCGCGCGCGTGGCTATGAATATATTCTTGTTTATATCCCTTGCGGTGAGTATCGTAAAAAGGTTCTTCGCGTCATCGTCCATCACTATGGCTATCGCCTTCGCCGTGACTATCGAGGCTGCTTTGAGGACGCTGAGCATTGTAGCGTCGCCCTGAAGCACATTGTAGCCCCTCTCCCTGAGCGATGCGGCCTTCTCTGCATTAAGCTCTATTATTATGAAGCCTATGTTGTTCTCGGAAAGCACATCAGCTATCTTCTCGCCTACCCTGCCATAACCGCAGATTATCACGTGGTTGGACAGCGTTTTCTTCTCTGCCATATTGCTAGTATAACAATATAGCTATAAAAAACGAGCGGAGATATGCAAATTTCAGCATCGGCATATCATTGCTGGTGCCTTCCTCCTCCCGGGCGTCTATTAGGTCCCCTATGGAAGCCCCCATGCGGCCTGTTGTCCCTCCTCGGGCCCCTATGATCACTGCTGTCCCTGCCTCTGCCTCCGCCGAAGTTCCTGCCTCCGAGGCTCTTGTATTCGTAACTCTCCCTGAATTTAGATATTTCCCTTCCAAAGTCTATTCCCTTGAATTTCTCTATGTCAAGGTCGACCTTCTTAAATTTTATCTTGCAGAACTCTTCTATATCATATATGAGATCCCTCTGGTCGTAGCCAAAGAGGGTAAATGCCCTGCCAGAATTCTGCATCCTTGCAGTCCTTCCTACTCTGTGTATATACACTATCGGGTCATCAGGCGCATCGAAGTTAATTATGTCCCCTACATCCATTATGTCTATGCCCCTCGCTGCAACATTGGTTGCAATGAGCATGCCTTCCGGCGAGGACCTGAACCTGTCTATTGCTATCCTCCTCTTCTGCTGCGTCATGCCTCCGTGCAGCACTGCGGAATTTATCGATTGGCTATGCAGTATGTGATTGAGTATGCTCGCCGACCTCTGAGTATTGGTGAACACGATTGCCTTCTTGGGCTTGTACTTAGAGATGTATGCAAGTATCGTTGAGAACTTGTATGAACTGCTGGCGACTGCGTAGTTGTGCTCTATCTTTTCTACTATTGAGGTTTCGTCGGTGTTCATGTCAACGTATGTGACGTTGTGCATGTAGGTCGAAGCTATGCTTTTGATCTTTATGGGTATCGTGGCGGAGAACAGCATCATCTGCTTCTCCTCTGGGGTCTGCTCTATTATCCTCTCGCAATCGTCTATGAATCCCATATCGAGCATTATGTCTGCTTCGTCTAGGACCATAAACTTCACTTTATGGAGATTAAGGTCGCCCCTCTCTATCAGGTCCAGCACCCTCCCTGGCGTTCCCACTACTATGTCTACGCCGTGTCTCAAGCTTTCTATCTGCGGGTTAAGCGATACCCCCCCATATACTGTGAGCACGCGATAGCCTAATGGCCTAGCTACGTTTTCTGCTACAGATTCTATTTGGAGCGCTAGTTCCCTGGTGGGTGCCAGCACTATCGCACTGACGGAATGCGTGCCTTTTTCGAGCTTCTCAAATATCGGCGTAAGAAAAGCCAGTGTTTTCCCTGTGCCTGTCTTCGACTTTACCAATAGTTCCTTGCCCCTAACTGCTTCGGGTATGCACTTGCTCTGTACCTCTGTAGGTTCAACAAATCCTGCCCTACCTAATGCTGCCACTAAGTCGTTTTTCAATCCTAATTCTGCGAAACTGCTCATATATATCATTGAAGTTGTTATTTACATCTAATATTTATCTAAAAAGCTATAAAAAGGACATCAATATCCAAGAAAAAGCCTTTAAGATACTCTGATACATTGCAGCGCAAAGGCTATATAATAGGAAGCTTTAAATATGTATTTAACTCTATGATTAGATACTATAGTATAATTCGTGTAGGTGTGTATATGAATGCGCTGAGAGCATTGGATAAAGCCGGCAAAACCCTGAACATGATAAGATACATAGTGATTCCGATAACGGTGCTGCTGCTATTGTCTAGCGGCACCACATATGCAGCGGGCAGCAACGGCGTAATATCCGAGATTGGGTATATCAAGGCATTGTTATCGCAAATAGGTCCTGCTCTCAGCGCCATATTATTCATAATAGCCGGAATATTCTACGCAATAGGCCAGATGCTGCCGCCGGATAAGAAGGCAAATTTCCATACTACATCAATCAACATAATAATAGGCGCAATAGTTGTTGCGATACTCAGTGTTGCATCAACCGCACTGGCTTCTGCCTCCAGCCATCTGCTTACAAACATGACTGTAGCTAATATGTCATCATGAAGGGTGCAGAGATGGTCTTTTCGGGGTACTATATTGCAATAGGCATAGTTTCAATAATGATTGCAGTATCGGGCATAGTTTTGGGCATCGGAATAGCCTTGCAGGACCGCAAGCTTACCGAGATAGGCAAGACGGAGCTGTACCAGTCGCTAATAAATGGGGCAATTGTGGGCATTCTGGTCATATTCTTTCTGCCGGGGGGAATATTCTCGGGCATAGTCAACAGCATAACTGCCAGTTCCGGAATATCTATGGCTTGCCCCGCACCGCTAAATGCAAACCAGGCGATATGTTTTGCGCACAACTATCTAGTAGGCATATATCCTGTCGAATTCGGCGGCCATGGCTATCCCTCGCTTCTCGACAGCGTCATGTCGCTGCTGCTGCCGGTCAGTGCCCTCTACGGCACAATAGCTGCGATATCCGGATTGAAGGTCAGCATAGTCGTTGTTTCGATCGGATTTACTGCACTGGCGCAGCCCGTGCTGACGCAGCTGAATTACATAATAACTGCGCTTTCATTGACCCTACTAAGCTTGGAAATACAGGGCATACTGCTGGAATTCGTTGCTGCCGTATCCCTCTCGATCCTTCTGCCCATAGGGCTTATACTGCGCACGTTCTACTTAACCCGGAGATTGGGCGGGGCAATACTTGCAATAACAATAGCCCTGTTCGCCGTGTTGCCACTGACATACATACTTGATACCCAGATGATGTCCGAATATTCTCTCAGCACAGGCGCGTCGCTGAACCAGTCCATACAGAATTCGACAGCCGTCCAGCGCAGTGTACTGGCCAGCATCAGCGTCCAGAATTTGACTGCAAGCTCCGCCACTTCAATAATCGGTGAAATAGGCGGCCTTTTCGGCGGCCTCACGGGGCTGGTCGATAACCTGCTCAATACCGTATCTGGGCTAATAATGGAGGCATTTCTATTCCCCATATTCAGCATAATACTTACGATAATATCCGCTCGTGAATTTGCCCGCATACTGGGCACTGAGGTGTCCTTTGGCAAGTTCGACATATTCTAGCGTGATATAATGGGCAGCGAAGTAACATTATACATATTACTGGCCGCATACTCTGTCGGAGTAATCATTAGCGCATTAACATTAAACGCGTACGCAGTCATAGCATCATTTGTGCTTCTCACCCTCGGGATATTGCTCTATAAAGGCTGGGATATATTTTTGCCTCTTGTAATAAAGCATAGTAGCATAATACAGCTGGTAGGCAGCTACGAGATAGGTGGCAGCCAGAGCGCCGCGGTGAGGCAGACCGGCAGGGGGTTCTCCGCAGCTGCATACGCCCTGATAGACATATCCGACTCGGAAGGCCTGGCAAAAGACAAGCTCGAGGGCATCATAGCGAGGATAAACATGCCCTTCAAATTGGTGCTCTCTGTGGAGCGCCTTAACATGGACAAGATATTAGATGACCTCAAGACTGCGAGGCATATGAAAGAAAACCAGATAATGAGGCTGTCTGGCGGGGGCGGGCGCAACCTCCAGAGGATAAATTCCGCCAAGCGCGAGATGGAACGTATAGATTCGGACATAAAGAGCATGACTTTGGGCAGAATGCCTCTTCATGCCCTTTATTACCTGAGCATAGAAGCGGAGTCGGAAAACAGGTATGCTGCAGAATCCGCAGCAATATCCGGTCTGGATGAGGTTTCTGCTGCAATCTCCGCTTCGACAGGTTATAAAGTCAAGGCACTATCGGGCAATGAGCTGGTGCACTTCCTGAGCACTGGCTCAAACATGGTGGCATGAATGGATTATCAATTATCAAATACTACCACAGTATCAAAGGCCTTCTGCATGCTTAATCCCAGCGAGCGGCTTGAATGGTCGAGAGGGGGCGCATACATAGGCAAGAGCGGCACATACGCGCAGCCTGTATTCTTCGGCGCCGAAACGGCGCTGAACCAGCATGCATGCATCGTAGGCATGAGCGGCTCCGGGAAGACGTTCCTGCTGAAGAATCTTGTGTCGAGACTTGCATACTCGGGGAGCGATGTCATGATAATAGACTGGAACGGAGAATATTCAGGCGTGGTATCATACATGTATGGGGCAGAATACCGAATAGAAGATGATGTGCAGGCCGAAGCCGCAATCAAATCTATCGAATCGGGGCATGCGCAGGCAGGCGTAGCCAGCATGAACCTATCATGCATGCACAGCGAAGAAGAGAAACGGATTGCTGCACGCATGATCATGAAACGCATATCCGGCGGCCTTGGTGCCGCACCCGCCCTGGGCAGAGCACATACGGTGCTCATCCTCGACGAGGCGTGGAAGGCGCTTGGAGGCGATGAGTTGTCCACACTGTTCCGCGAGGGCAGGAAATATGGGCTAGGGCTTATCATAGCCAGCCAAACCGCGAGCGATATGGATAGCGGCATACTGGCAAACTGTGCCACAGTTATATTGTTCAGGATACAAAACAAAGAGGATTTTTCCACGCTCTCGTCTGCGCAGATACTTGATGGGGGAATGCTGAACAGGCTCGGAGGCCTTGCCCGGGGCTCGTGCATAGTGGCTATCGCCATAGGCACGGACCGCCCCCGCCAGGCAGTATACGTGCCCAGAGTCGAGGGCATAAACTATTCGTTATGCTATATCCTAGGTGGTGGAATGGAAATAACCGTACCTATTGAAATGGTGATTGGAAAGCTCGACACGATCATCGGCGAGCCGAGCAAGAAGCGTGCAATAGAAAATTACATAACACAGAACAGGGGAAGGGTTGAAGTATCGGGACTGATAGGCGAACTGGCCAGCAATGGAGTTCCTAGGAGCTCTATAGTAGCATACCTCAGGTCATTGGGGGTATCGGACCGGGGCATAATATGGGCGTATGAAAAGGTGATGTGAAAATGTTATCAGCCAAGAATGCAACAGCAGAAGGCATAAAGCTATATTCTAAATTGCACGTAGCCGCCAAGCCTCTATATCCTAAATCAATCATACGCATGCGTGTGCTGTCGCTGCCCAACGCCGTGCAGGATGGGCAGGGTACCGTAATGGCCTTCAGGCTGAGGCAAGGCACAAAGAGCTACTCTGGCGACCCCGTGTTGAGCCTGGACGGCCGCTCGATAGCGCTGAAATTCTTTTTCGACGAGCCGAGCCTGAAAGTACACCGTACCTATCTTGCAATGTTTGTTTCATTGCTCTCATACCTGAACGACCTTTATGAAATAGACATGGGCCACTTATATCCTGCCATTGTAGAGGCCGTGAGCGGCGTTTCCAAGGATCTCGAAACAGCTAGGAATCTATCCGAAATAGAAGCCATGGGGGAGCGCATAAAGGAGCTCAGCAGGTCAAATGTTTACCTTTCCAAGATAATTTTGGAACTCGAAACCAGGTCCAATAGCGCAGAGAGCAAAGCGGAAGGCCTGCGCAAGGCGCTTCTTCGCATATTCGGATATTTCTCCGACCAGGCAAGTGGCGATATCCGCAATGCAATCGAATCGATGCAGGCATTCGGCTTCGGCAAAGAAGAGCTTCAGCAGCTCGTCGAAGAGTGCGGCGTGTCTATAGACAAGAGGCTTTCGCATGCACATCAACCATAAAGTGCTTTTTGCTGTTGCGGTGCTGTCAACCGTAGCAATAGCATCAATACTGCTCGCTTCTAGCCACGCGTTGGCGCACGAATGCCAGGCGCTTTGCCTATACCGTACAGAAATCGGGTCAGGAAGGGTTTCAATATGGCTGGCATGGAATGGAGTTCGCCTCAAAGATACACGGGTGATGGTGCAGGTTTATGGCAGAACTGCAATCGCTACTACCAATTCAAGCGGCGCACTATCGATCCTGGTGGGGCCAGGCTTCAGCGGCGGCAGCGTTACTATATACTACAAGGGCTACTATGCCAAAGACAGCGTATACAGCTATCCGTATGTGCAGGACCTGGTCTATATAGCCATAGGGCTGCTAATCTACGCAGCGATGAAGAAGTTTTCCGACATTGGCGTTTCCCATAAGGAAGTCCATCTGATGTTCGGGAATTCTACAGGCAGCATACCAGAGGTGCATAATGTCGGCATCGATGACCTGTCCAAGGCTATTGCCGAAGTGAATGCAGAGTCAAGCGAAGCAATAAGATATAAGGGCGCCGTTGCTAGCGCAGAAAAAGTATGCCTGAAGATTGCCAGAATGAAGCAATTCGGCCGAGGGCGGTCATTGCTTTTGCCAGAAGAGATAGATTCATTGCTTCATTTTGAAGGATACGGTCTCGGGCTCAGGATAGTAAATGGCACGATTTACGGCAGCGCCGATGCGGTGACCGATCTGTGCGCAAGGCACCTGTACAACAGTGCATTGTTCAACGGCTCCTATTTCCTGCCCAAAAAGATAACATCCTACAGCATAATCAAGCGCAACCATGTAGAGATCGCTAACGGGCTGAAGTTCGGCATACTGGCGCGTAGGTCGCTGCATAGTAAACGTTCGCCGGCTATACTGGCATTTGGGCTGCGCGCCAGAATAAACATCCTG
>JAMCYB010000006.1 GCA_023474385.1 Candidatus Martarchaeota archaeon
TTGTTTATCAGGTCAAACGAAGGCACGCCGACTGGCGGCACAGTCGTAGTGGTCGTTGAGGAGCTGCTTGACGGAGCCAATACTACCAATGAAAGTGTGGTGGTGCTGGTAGACGGGTCGTCGCCAGTAGCCTCAAGGGTCACGTTGTATGTGCCTGCCTTTGTCGAGCTTGACGTGGTTATCGTCATCGTGCCAGAATAAGTGGGATCCGCATAGGAATTGCTGAATGATATGCCTATGCCATCAGAAGACAGCTGTGAAGCGTCTGCTGCACTTATGGTTGTGCCCCAAGTGGTGCCGCTTGTGAGCCTTACGGTATATCCAATTGAAGTGGAGCTGCCTGCATGCACGCTTGCCGTGCTTGGATTGATCTGTATCTGCGATGCGCCGATTCCGGAAGCATATGCATAGCCTGAGGATATCGCCATGAATGCGACCATAGCTGCTACCAGGTATAATGGAAAATAGTATGCCTTGCTATTCAAGTGCTTCATATACTCACCCGCATTATAGCGCATGGCATGAATAAAAAGCTTGGTTTCAAATGAGTATATTTTAGTATAGCGCCAACCCTATCACACGTTATGCGCTTTGAATATGTATACGCGTGCAACGTTGAACAGCGCCATGAATGCGGCTGCAGCGACCAGGAGCACGAGTATTGTATATGCACCTATCGGATGCACTATTATTCCGTAGTAGGATATTAGTATGCCGAACAGCACGCCGCCTATGGAAGCCGCAACGAGCTTGGAGCTGGGCCTGATGCCGAATGCCTTGGAGCGCGCCCTTATGCCGTAGAACAGTATATTGTCTGTCACGTTTATCATAAGGAATGCGAAGGTCTGGAATGCCGCCAGGCCGAGAACCAGGTATCTTGCAATTGGTATGAATGCAAGCGACACTGCAAGCATCGATACGCCGAGCAGGAGCGAGATGTTAATCAGCGATCCGACTTTCCACACATCGGGCTTGATGGAGTATTTGGTATGGTCTGTAGCAACGCTTATGTTGACTATGTCGTTTGTGAATATCAGCAGTATGAGCTCGAACGGCAGGATGGGCATCGACCTGAGGAGCATGAACGCTATGAATATGAAGAACAATATCTGTATCACCCTAGTTATCTTGGTTATTGTATAGGTCATCATGCGCTCGAATATCATCCTGCTTTCCTTTATCATGTCAACTATGACCTCCACGCCGCTCTTCTCCAGGACAATCGCCGCAACGCTCTTGGCTACATCCGTAGCATTCTCAACTGCTATGCCCACTTCGGCCTGCTTCAATGCGGGGGCGTCGTTGACTCCATCCCCTGTCATGCTCACCCTGTAGCCCTTGTCCTGCAGCGCCTTGACTATGGTGAACTTGTCGTCAGGGTATATCTCGGCGAAGACCTCGGTACTGTCTATCATGTCCTTGACCTGGTCCTCGGTCTTGCCCTTCAGCTCGTTCACGCTCATGACACTGCCCTCTATGCCTACTTCCTTGGCTATCTCCTCTGCTATGTTTACGTCGTCGCCGGTGAGCATCTTCACCCTTATGCCAAGCGACTTCAGCTCCTTTATCAGCTCCTTGGAGTCCTTCCGGGGCTTGTCGTACAGCGCTATTATGCCTATTATCTTGGGCTTGCCCGAAACATATGTCGAAACGGCTATTGTCCTGAACTTGCTCTTTGAGAATTCCTCGGTTTTGCGGTTTAATAGCGAAGCGATTTTGCCTTCTGTATGTATGTCTGAGAGCAGGACAGGCACAGCGCCCTTCGATACCGTGAACCTTTTGCCCCCGTGCTGCACTGTCGCGCTCGCCTCCTTGGTCTTCGGCTGGAAAGGCATGAATTTTTTTATCTCGTAATCTGATGCCTTTACGCCGAGCTTCGCCGCATAGTCGAGAACCGCATTGTCTATCGGATCGTTGTCTGCCCTTCTCGAGCATAGGGATGCGGCGAGCATTATGTCGCGCTCGCTAGCCCCGTTTACTGCGAAAACTTCCTTGACTTCGAGCTTGTTCTCCGTTATAGTGCCAGTCTTGTCAAAGCATATCACGTTTACTGTTGAGGCCTCTTCTATCGCCTCGAGCTTAGTGACAAGCACGGATTTTGCTGCAAGCCTCTCGGTACCTGTTGCCATTGTCACGGTGAATGCTGCCGGCAGGGCAACAGGCACTGATGCTATGACCACTACGAGTATGAAAGGCAGCAACTCTAGGGGTGAATACCCAAACAGGTATGTTGCTATTATGAAGAGCAGCGATACGAGCACCAAGTCCATCATTATAAGGTAGCGCACCACATCGACTATCAATGCCTGGAGGTGCAGCTTGGGCTTGGCTTCCTGCACAAGCTTTGTTGTCTTGCCGTAATATGTGCCATAGCCAGTGGCAGTGACAACGCAGAGTCCTTCGCCGCCGGTTATCACCGAGCCAGAATAGACCTTGTCTCCTACGCCTTTCTTGGATGGCATGGTTTCGCCCGTCAGGACGGACTGGTCAGCCCTCAAGCCGTCCGATGATACAGCAACTCCATCGGCAGGCACTACGTCTCCCATGCGCAGGCGTATTATGTCTCCAGGTACTATGTCCTTTGCAGGCTTTATCGACCATTCGCCAGACCTTAGGACCCGTGCACTTACACGCAGCCTGTTCTTGAGCAGCTCTATAGAGTTGTCTGCACTTTTCTCCTCTATGAAACTGACCATGCCATTGAATATCAGCAATGCCAGTATTATATAGAAATCCTTGAACTCCTTTAGGAAATAGGTAAGTATTACTACTATTTCGAGCATAAAAGGTATAGGGCCGTAAAATTTCCTGGCGAGCAGCACTATTGCGCTTTCCTTTTTCTCTACAATTTCGTTGGGGCCGTATTTCTCCAGCCTCTTTGATGCTTCTGCATCTGTTAGCCCTTTCTTTAGCGACGCGCCCTGCTCTCGGATTGCCTTTTGAGCATCGCTTATGCTACCCTCATTTCTCTCCAATCTCAGCACCGTCTGTTTTTTCGTTTTTGCTGTTCATCTTTGTCATTATCCTCGACCATGCCGCATTCTTCTTCAGCAAAGGCCTGAACACGCCGCCTATAGGTCTCCTGCGGTTGGCGGTGCCGTCTATTTCTGCGATATCGGCAGCATCCAGCGTAAATTCTGTAGAGGCAACATTTTCTTTCATGTGCTCCGGGCTTGACGCCTTTGGTATGGGTATCACATTGCCTTTTGATACTAGCCAGTTCAATGCTACCTGAGCGGCAGACGCTCTGTGCTTTTTCGCTATCGAACCCAGGGCTTCGCTTATTCTGGAATCGCCGCCCCTTGATATGAAGCCTCGCGCCAGCGGGCTGTACGCTATTATGGCTATGCCGTTCTTGCGGCAGTACTCTGGCAATCCTTCTCTCTCTGTGGACCGCACAAATACGCTGTATTCGACCTGGTCGGATACGATTTTGTGCTCTTTCATCGCGGCCTGCGCTTCCTGCAGTTCTCTCACGGAGAAATTGCTGACCCCTATGTGCTTTATCTTGCCCTCTTCTGCAAGCTTTTCCATGGCAGACATCGTCTCGCGTATAGGAATTGAATGGTTCGGCCAATGAAGCTGGTACAGGTCTATGTAGTCAGTGCCGAGCCTTGACAGGCTTGCCTCGCACGCGCGCATGACATCTGAATAATGGAAATTATGCGGCGAAACCTTTGTGGCTATGAACAGCGATTTCCTATCCGTGCCCTCGATGGCTGAGCTGACCAAGCCTTCGGTGCCGTACATTTCTGCAGTGTCTATGAAATTGACGCCCTTTGATAGGGCATATCGCAGCGCTTGCAGTTCGGCTTTTGGATTTTTGCCAAGCTTCCATGTGCCGACCCCGATAGCGCTGACTTTCTCGTCAGTATGGTCGAATTTCACGTATTGCATAGGTGATAATCGTTTTATCATTTAATAAGTCTTGCTGCTCCCAGTTTTACGCGCCATGCCGTTAATGCTGCAGGAAGAGCATGATATATTAAGCATGTATGGCGTGGTACTGTAATTTGAAAAAGTATTTATTACTTATTAGCAAATGATTTACATGCGAACCAAATTTGTTGTTGTGACGGGGTCGCTCATGAGCGGCATGGGAAAGGGCCTGATAACTTCTTCTATATTGAAAATACTCGATATGTACGGGTATAAGGTGCTGCCAGTAAAATTCGACGGATATCTCAATTACGATTGCGGCACCATGAACCCCTACAGGCATGGCGAGGTCTTTGTGCTTGACGACAAGAGCGAAGTCGATATGGATTTCGGCATGTATGAGAGGTTCCTTGAAAAGCCCCTTTTCGGCGATCTTTCTATAACAGGGGGCAAGCTGTTCAGCACCATAATAAAGAAAGAGAGGAAAGGCGAGTATCTTGGCGAAGATGTGCAGATAATACCGCACCTCACAAACGAAATTCTGACAAGGATAAAGGGGATTGCGGAGAAGAACGACCTCGACGTAATGGTCATAGAGGTAGGCGGAACCATTGGAGACATAGAGAACAGCTATTTCGTTGAGGCAATGAGGCAGCTCATGCTTAAGGAAAAGGTGGTATTTGCGTCACTGACCTACCTGCCGCTGCTCGATGTGGTAGGGGAGCAGAAAACAAAGCCGACACAGATAGCGTATAGGGCGATGATGGCCCTTGGCATAAAGCCAACTTTCCTTTTCTGCAGGACTGAGGGGGAGCTGCAGAAAAAGACCAAGATGAAGCTCTCTCTTTTCACGAATATTGACGAATCGCACATATTTGATGATTCCACCATGTCGCACCTTTACACTATACCTCTGCATTTCATGGATCAGGGATTTGACAAGATGCTCATAGAAGAGCTGGGCCTGCGCAAGAGAAGTATATCGAGGGGGAAGCTGAACAGGCTGAAGAAGCTCAATGATGCTTTGCTGCATCCGAAAAAAGAGGTTAATGTAGGCATAATCGGCAAATATGTGGAGTTGCGCGATGCTTACATAAGCGTCAAGGAGGCACTGGTGCATTCCGGCGCGGCGCTAGATTCGAGGGTCAATATAAGATGGATAGAGTCTGAATCGCTCGAGAGAGAGGATGCGCGCAATTATCTTGGGGACTTGGATGGGATAATAGTGCCGGGGGGCTTTGGGAAGAGGGGCATAGAGGGCATGATTAATGCGATATCATATGCCCGCGAGAGCAAGACGCCTTACTTGGGCCTGTGCCTAGGCATGCAGCTCATGTCAATAGAATATGCGAGGAATGTGTGCAGCATGAAAGGCGCCAATTCTACCGAATTTGATCCCAAGACACGTTACAAAGTCATATACACATTGCCTTCGCAGCGGCGGCAGGAGTACAAAGGCGCGACCATGAGGCTGGGCAGATGGGAGGGGAGGATACTAAAGAAGGATTCAATTGCTTATAGGGCCTACAAAAGCGATGTCTTCCATGAGAGGCATAGGCACAGGTATGAGTTCAATAAAAAGTACATGGATGATATGGAGAACCATGGATTCGTCATATCGAGCGCTACACCCATGGACAGATTGGTCGAGACCGTGGAATGGAAAGATTCGTTTGGCATAGGCACGCAGGCGCATCCTGAATTGAAGTCCACACCAAGTCATCCTGCGCCTCTATTTGTGGAGTTCGTCAAGGCCAGCATAGCGAAGAGAGAAGGCAGGGGCACGTTATAGGCTTCATTACTCCTTATAGCCTATTTTGCGCAGCAGGTCATGCCGCTCCTTCTTGTCAGTCTCTCCCTCTATGCCGAGCATTGTGTCTCCATCCGATATGCCAATCACGGCCCTCTTGCCGTTGCCGCCAGCTATCACAACCGAAACGGGATTGGCTGTGGCACAATAAAGTGCCGCGACTTCGTTCACATCGCGCACGTGCTTTACTACATTTATGGGGTAAGCGTTTTTGAACATTATTAGGAAAGTATGGCCAGCATTTATCGCCATCAGGTTCCTTTGGGCCAGCTCTTCCAGCTGCCCGTCGTTGCCATCGCTCCTCAGAAGGCGCTTGCCGCTGGCTTCGGCGAATGCGAGGCCGAATTTTATCTGCGGCACTGCATTTGTAAGTGCCTCATACAGGTCCTCGACCGTTTTTATGAATCCTGCATGGCCTATAATCATAGACGTATCTTCATCTTTTTCCATGCCCACAAATTCAACATTTGCTGCCATTCAATCACTTATCTTCAGCACCACGAGGGTCTCGAACATGAAGGGCTTTGTGCTTATTATCTCGGCATTATGCCTCTTGACGTCCTCGCCATACCTGTTAAGCGAGCTTTCAAGAAGCAGCACTGTATGGTCCTGAAGCACGTAATCCCGGTATGTGTTGAGGAAAGAGTTAATCAGCTCGCGGCCGTCCGTTCCGCCGTTCACGGCAATGTCCTCGCCATCCGGATTCTTTATTCCGTGGAGAGGCTTGGAATGCAGGTAGGGCGGATTGAACAGTATGGTGTTGTATTTCTTGTTTATGTTGCTGAATAGGTCGGTGCTCACGAATTCGCCTTTCACTGCGTTGAGCTCGGCATTGCGTCGGGCACATGAAAGCGCCAGGCTGTTGACGTCCGCGAACGTCACGTCGCAGCCTTTCTTTGCTGCTACTATCCCATTTATTCCGCTCCCGGTGCCCAGGTCGAGCACCCTGCCGCTCGCATATTTCTCGGTAGCCGCGGCAAGCAGGTACGAGTCTTCGCGCGGCATGTAAACGCCTTTGCAGGCTTCAATCTTTATTTCATCGATAATCATTGCAGCTCCGGTATGATATTTGTACATGTGTGGATTTATAATTTGCCTTTTTGATGTGTTTATGCATTTACAAAGCGCGCATTGGCCGCGCAAGAAAAAAACAGAAAAAGATTAAAGAAAAAGATTTAAACAAAAAGAGTTATTTACCTCCTTCCCCTCCTGTTCATCTTGGTCCTTGCTATGTAGCCCTTCTTGTCTATGAAGTACAGGTATCCGTCAGCCCTCTGTATCTTCTCAGATCCAACCTTCTGCTTCCTTCCGCGCTTGTTGGACTTCATAGGGGTTCTCCAAGCGTATCCATCCTTCCCAAGATAATAGAGGTAGCCGTCTTCTCTCTCTATTGCTTCGCTTCCTACTCTTTCAG
>JAMCYB010000011.1 GCA_023474385.1 Candidatus Martarchaeota archaeon
TGTAAATGTAAGGTTTGGACGATATGTTCACCTCAGCGCCTCTGGAATACCATCCCGATCCGCTCGAATTTCCATATTCGCTTGTAACGTTCACCAAGTACTGCAATTCCCATTCCGCAGTTTCGCTCACATTGTTGTAAATTTCAAGAGTGAAGCGCGTGTCGTTTCCTGTATACGACCCATTACCAACTCCATCCCATCCTAAGAATATGGCTCTTGCAGTATCATTTATGTAATAAATTTTGGGTGCAGCATCACTTACTTTAGAATATAGCGCGTATGTATTGTTGGAGGCCAGATTCGCATATTTCGAATCTATCGCCACTATCGCAGAGGTATTCCAAAGCAAGCCCTGCGTATCATGTATTCCTGACCCAACGCTAAAATAATTGGAATAAGGCATTATTTCGCTTATATTGTACGGGTTGCTGAACGCTGTAGCGCTGCCTTTGCCGTATCCCCTATACGCATACGCTTTTGCAACATTCGAAAAGGAGCCGTTTTTTAGAACCCTTAAGCTCTTGAAAGCCACTGGGGCCATATATGATTTGTTGTCCATCGCGTCGGCATATTCTCCGAACGCGGTAACAGGATTCGCACCTGATGTCCCCGTACCAAGGCTGATATTTCCAATTACATTTCCGTTAAACAGGAAATACCATTCTCCCTCCTTGGAATAAAACGTATAATTATTGTAGCTTCCGTTTTGTCCTGCCGAATCATTTGGGCCTATAAATCCTAGGAAAGAATCTCCAGAGTAACCGCTCGGAAAGTACTCCCAGAACCATGTAGGGATTCCTTTGGAGAGGTATTCGCGGGAGCTGCACCCTGAAAGCGTGCAGTTAGTAGGGTAATATCCGCTTCTATTATTCACTTCATAGCCTTCCTGGGCGAATGCGCCGTTGGACAGATCCTCGCCTACCCAAAACGCCATGGAGCCATAGCTTATGTTTTGCGGATAAACTGTTTGTATATAAATGCTGCTACCGTTGTTGAAAGCTGCTGAATTGGCGGCTCTCGCTCCAGTCTGAAACCAGTAAATCTGGCCGCTTTGCGATGCCGATATCGGTGCCGCAATAAGTAGGAACAGAATGGCGATTTCAAGCTTTTTCATATTCCATACCCATTTCATTTAGCTTTTTTATAATTGAATTTCTTGTCTCCGCTTTTATGCTTTTCCATTCTATAACCGCAGCTGAAGGCTTTGGGGATGATCTTTCAAAGGCCTGCTCCAGCATTTCTACTTCAGAGCAATAATATTTCGGCATTATGTGTGCGAAGGCGTACCCTTTCGAAAGTGCCAGCCGTGTGAATTTCTCCGAATAGTGCTGCCCTCCTATTCCTACGACAACCTTTTCGTGGTAGTCATCAGCATCAAGAATCCTATAAGCGTATTCAGCCAGCATTTCTGCCTTGGGCTTATTCATCTTCGCGCCCTCCCCCCCACCAAATTCCATGAACAGCGATGGCGTGTTCAGCAATGGTCCGTGGTGCGTTGCCTCGTAGACAAAGTTTGACCCTCCTCTTTCTGAATTTCCCATAATCCTGGCAAGTTTCAGCATATATAACGGGGCTGCCACGCTCAATGACCTGCCTTTGCCCCCCAACGCTGCTTCTCTGCCCCAATTCCCCTCAGAATGCACTGTGAATGATTCCACCCCCTTTGCGCTCGAGTGCGCACTCAAGAAAATTATGCACTCCGGGTCTTTCATATCATCGAGGAATTCAGAGTTCAGGTTGCTGACTTCGCTTTCCGCAAGCACGCTCTCCCCAGACATGTATGTCTGTGCTCCTTCAAAGCTTCCTTTTAAGGCAAAGTTGCCTATCCTTTTCAAGGCCTCTCCTGCCCAAAGTGATACCTGGTCCTTCCGAGAGCATGCAAAAAGAATCATAAAGTAATTTATATCAAAAGATTAAAAAAATGTATAATGCGGAACTTTACAAGGAAGTACGAAGACTTCACATGTTTAAACTGCGGAACTAAAGTCAAAGGCAACGGGTACACTGACCACTGTCCGGTATGCCTGTACAGCCTGCACGTGGATATAAATCCCGGAGACAGACAGTCCGAATGCATGGGCGTAATGGTGCCTGTGCGCAGGATATATATGCGCACCTACACTGAACTTATATACAGATGCAGGAAATGCCTTGTTGAAAAAAAAGTCAGGTGCTCTCCTGAAGACTCAGAAAGCGCCATAATTTCTGTTCCTTCAAGGTAGTGCAGCGATAGTATATAAGTTTTTATTCTTATTAATAATCGGTCAGTCGATGCTATACGATTATATCGCAGCAGTGCTGTTTATACTATTCGGCCTATTTGTGCCTATCATGTTTCTTCTGACATCAAAACTTCTGCGCAGCAAAACACCCGGCAATCCGATAAAGAACTCCCCATACGAAAGCGGGGAGAAAAGCATAGGCAGCAGCAGGGACCTTGACAACGAGTACCTGCCCTATTTCGCATTGTTCCTGCCTTTTGAAATAATCGCTGTCTACATGATCTTCTGGGCTCCGACTGCAAGAATAGGCTCCCAGAGTTCAGCTCTCGGCTCGATGGGGATTCTTGTGCTGAGCGCTATTCTTGCTCTTATAGGATATAAGATGATAAGTGGTAAGAATGTCTGAACGTCCATACACCGATGAGGAGCTATTCAATGCCGAGAAGGAAATGACAGAGCTTACGCAGAATTCCCTTAAAAGATACAAGCAAACTCCTAGCGTAATGTTTACAAAGCTGGAAAAGGCCATACAAGCATTCTCAAAGGATCTGGTGCGATGGAGCAGGGCGAATTCAATGTGGCCGCTGCAATTCGGGCTTGCATGCTGTGCTATGGAGCTCATGGATTTTGGGTCATCACGAATAGACGCAGAGAGGAAAGGCTATCTTCTTTTTCGCGGAACTCCGCGCCAGTGCGATGTCATGATAGTTGCAGGTTGGGTCACAAAGTCAATGGTTCCGCGCGTAAAAAGGCTCTACGAACAGATGGCAAGCCCCAAATATGTAGTCGCATTCGGCGAATGTGCCACTTCGGGAGGGCCGTGGTATGAAAGTTACAACATAATGAAAGGTATAGACCAAGTGCTTCCAGTTGACGTGTATGCAATAGGCTGCCCCCCAAAGCCTGAAAACCTTTTCGGGGCATTGATGAAGCTACAGGACAAAGTAGGTGGTAAAGTTGCAGGAGATACAGAAAGAAGCCTTACTGAAAACATTAGAAGAACTGAAATCTAAGGGTTATCACTACTTGAAGTACATAACTGCAGTGGATACTCCCGACCATATGGAAGTAGTATACCTGCTCGCAAACATTGGACCATATGCGGAGGAAGCGGTTAAGGTTTCCATCAAAAAATCAGATAGCGAAAGACCATCGGTTCCATCTATAATGAATCTTTTCCCAGCGGCTGACTGGTACGAGCGTGAGATATCAGAAATGTTCGGCATAAAGATAGAGGGCAGAAAAACCCGTCGCCTTCTTCTGGAGGAATGGAATGGTGACGGATTTCCGCTTTTGAAGAGCTTTGAATGGGGCAAGGAATACCACAAACGGTGAAACCATGCCAAACATGCGTATAAATATAGGTCCTATACATCCAAGCACGCACGGAGTGCTGCGCGTCGTGGTGTACGTCAACGGCGACACGATCGACAGCGTTGAGCCGCATATAGGGTTCCTTCATAGGGGCGTGGAGAAGCTCATGGAGACAAGGATGTACATGCAGAACCCCTCCTACACAGAAAAACTCGATTACGTGGCTCCTATGGGTTGGGATGATCTGTACGTAAGTTCTGTCGAGAAAGCCACAGGCGCTGCGGTGCTCGAAAATGCGCAGTACGCAAGGGTTATACTCCTTGAGTTCCAGAGGATAGCAAGCCACCTGCTATGGCTCGGCACTTTTGCGAACGACCTCGGCCAGATGTTCACGATTTTTATGTGGACATTCAGGGAGAGGGCAAAGGTGATAAAGTTTCTCGAGGATGTATCCGGCAGCAGGATGTTCTATGTTAACATGCGTATAGGGGGCCTAAACGGGGAACTCCCGGAAGATTTCAAAGAACGCGCATATTCGCTTCTCGACTATCTAAGTGAACGCATACCGAAATACAAGAGCCTGCTAGACAGCAACAACTTCTTCATTTCAAGAACCAAGGGAGTCGGGGTTCTATCAAAAGATGATGCAATAGCATACGGCGCATCTGGGCCGGTCCTGCGAGCGTCAGGCGTGGAATACGATGTCAGGAAGTCATATCCCTACTACGTATATGACAAGTTGAAGTTCAAGGTGCCACACGGCACCCACGGTGACGCGTACGACCGCTATAAGGTAAGGTACGATGAAATGCTCGAAAGCATAAAAATAATAAAGCAAGCGCTTGATTTAATGCCTGGCGGAAGCGTTGCAGGGGCAAAGATAAAACTCATCGGCCAGCCTGCAAAACCCGAGCCTGTAATAGTATCGCGCGAGCTTCCCAGAGGCGAAGGCATAATATACATGGTGCCAGACAAGCAGAAGCCGTACAGGATAGGGATGCGCAGCCCGGCATATACTAATCTATCGCTGTTGCCAAAACTCGCAAAAGGTGTAAAGTTCGCCGACCTATTCTCAATAATAGGCAGTCTCGACGTCGTTTTCGCTGAGATAGACAGATGATTAAGTGATTTGATGGAGGAAAATAAAGTGGAGAAATTGACAAAGGATTATCAATCAGCACAGGAGAAGCTCCAATCGCTTGCTTTGCAGAAGGCCCAGTTCCAGCAGCAGAAAAGCGAGCTTTCTGAAGCGCAAAAGAGGGTTAAATCTGCCGAAGGCAAAATATACTACCAGGTTGGGGGCGCTATAGTCGAGACTAAGAAGGATGATGCGCTTAAGGATATAGAGGAGAAACTCGAGTCCATTGAGATGCGCCTTACCATAGTCAACAAGCAGTATGGTGAAGCTTCGTCGCAGGAGCAGAAAGTGCGTGAAGAACTGAGAAAGGTGCTGGAACCAAACAGCGGTGCATAAATGATAAAGATGAGCTTCGACGAAATTGTATCGGAACTCAAGGCCTTGGCATCCAAGAAAGTGTGCATAACTTTCCATTCTGTTGGCGATACGGATTCGGTGTCGTCTGCGTTCGGCATAGCTTCTATTCTTGGAAATGCGAGGATAGCTACTCCCGATTACATAACCTCCAATTCAAGAAGGATTTTGGAGCTGTTCGGTTACGACCCTTCGTCCATATCCACAAGCATCGAGCAGGACATTGATGCTGTGATAATGGTTGACGTGAACAACTATGAGGATTGCGGACCGTTCTCTGATATCCTCAAAAGCTATGGCGATAAAGTCATTGCGATAGACCACCATGCTCCGAACCACTCCCCGATACGCGGCTATAATGATGAAAATTACAATTCTGCTGCGAGTATAGTATACGCAATCCTAAAAAAACTTGATTCCCATATCGACTCAAATCTAGCATCTCTTCTTGCTGCCGGGATAATATCCGACTCGGCAGAATTCAAAAATTCAATGCCGGATACTTTTATACAACTGGGAGAGCTGCTCAAGATTGCTGGAACTGGCTACATGGACATGCTGACGCGCATATCCCCCGTTGGTGATGTCAATGGTCGGCACGCCACATTCGTTGATATACAGGAGTCGCACGCTGAAGTCTACAGCAATCTCCTTGTTGTGCGCGGAAAGGCACATTCGCACTCCAACCTTGCGGCAGACAACGCCATAAAGTGCGGCGTTGATCTTGCTCTTTTCCATTCGTTTAACGATTCAGAGGTATCATTTTCGGCAAGATTGAGGCCCACATTGGATTCGAAATACGGGATACACCTAGGCAGGATATCGCAAAAGCTCGCTTATCTGATAGGTGGCACAGGCGGCGGTCATCCATGTGCCGCAGGCGCGTTTGGCAAGAAGGAAGAAGCATGGTCAATATTCGAGGAATCATTCTTAAACGAGATCCTTAAGCTGGTGGGTGGTCCGTAGATGAAAATCGCAATAGTGTCTGATCTTCACATAGGATACGAACGGTTTCGCCAGGACGCTCTGCGCCAGGCCAAAATGGCGCTGGAGAAGGCGATAGGAATTGCTGACGCAATACTGGTTCCGGGGGATATATTCGACAAGCGCGCTCCAAAGCCTGATGTAATAGCAGAGGCAATAAACCTTTTCAGGGATTTGAGGGATTCAAACACGCTTGGGTCAGAGATCGCCGAATTCCGTGGACAGGGCAGCATATACACAAAGTTTCCGATAATCGCGGTGCCAGGGACCCATGAAAGGACCGCAGCCGGAAAGGAGAACCCGCTAGCGCTTCTTTCGCTTGCAGGCTTGCTGGCGGATACAAGCGAATCAACCACTATCATAAGGAAAGGCGATGAGAGAGTTGCAGTATTCGGTCTTGGGGGCGTACCAGAGGAGCAGGTCAAGAGCGAGTTGTTGCGGCTGAAGCCATCACCGGTGCCTGGTGCGTTCAACATATTCATGTTCCATCAATCAATATACGAGATCCTTCCGTTTAACGACTCATTCATACACTATGACGACCTGCCCGATGGCTTTGACCTTTATGTGTGCGGCCACATACACAACCGCATTGAAGCTACAGTCCACGGCAAGCCATTCCTGATACCCGGAAGCACGGTTCTGACACAGCTCAAGGATAAGGAACAGGAAAGGAAGGGGTTCATAGTTTTTGATACAGAATCGCATACCCACGAATTTGTAGAGATAGATTCCAGGGATTTCGTGCTTGAAACAGTAAAGGCGGAAGGCGCAACCGCCTCGGATGTAGCCTCATCAATAAGAAGCTCAATAGAAAAAGCTGTCGACGCACATAACAATCCTGTCGTGCGCGTAGTTGTGAGCGGCACGCTTGAGAAGGGTTCTGAAGCCTCAGACATAGCGCTCCAGAAACTGGTTTCAGAATTCTCCGGAAGGGCTGAAATAGAAATAGACATGTCAAGGCTGGAAAGCGAGGGCCTCGGCGAGAGCATAGACCAGATACGCGCAGGCAAGCTCGGCAACATGTCAATAAAGGAGATAGGCATGGCGCTGCTGCGGGACAGGCTCAGTGCAGAAGGCTACTCAAGCAAAATAGATCCACAGACTCTCTTTTCAATACTGTCTGAGTCCAAGAAAGAGGAGGCCATAAAGGCCGTTCTCGAACTTCTCGAAAAGGAAAAATGAGTCAAAGGGACTTTATTCCAAGAGCCTTTGCAACAGCTTCGCTGTTCTTGACGTCTACCGTCTCACCAAGAAGCTCAAGGTGTGCTGTGTTGCACCTCCTCTCCCTCTTGTGCCTTGTCGCGGTCAATACCTGCACGTAGCCGTTTCCTTCAATCTTTGTTATTACCGCCCTGCTCCCGGCGTCCCTGCCCAACTTCTTTATGCACAACCTTCCTGGTTCCAGTAACATTCTAATCACCTAAAACATTATCCTTGTCCCTGCCTATTGACAGAAGGAGTACCTGCTCGATTTCCTCCTCCAGCGTCATCCTTTCAGTATTAATCGCGATGTCGAATATCCTCCTGTCATTCATGTCTATCCCGTAAACCTTCATGAAATGCTCTGAAGTGAGTCTGTCTATCCTGTCAACAGTCTTCATCTCCGAATTTATATCCTTTTTCCCTGAGAGCGCCGCGCGCCTCCTTGCCCTTTCCTGCAGCCCGCAATCGAGCCATACCCTTACCGTAGCATTCTTTATCAACCATGGCGACAGCCTTGTCGTGGCGATAAAGTTGCTTCCACTTGCCTCGTCTTCCACCCTCCTATCGAATTCCCTGGCATGCGCCTCATCCTTATCAGAAATGAGCTTTTCCAGCATGCCTATCAGCCTGGTGTCGTCGTTGCCAACATCCGACTTGTAGCTCATCCCTATGTGCTTTATGCCCAATTTTGAGGCGATGGAGCTTCCCAGCGTACTTTTTCCAGAAGAGGTGTAACCGCTTATGCAGATTCCTATCATCCTATCAGTGCGCTACCAATTGCAGCACGTATTTACGCTGCCTAATGCCAACATCATCAAGCTTCATGTCTCCCTGCTCAACCCTGCTGCCAAGCGTAACAACCGCAGAGGCGCAGGATGCACACAGTACTCCTCCAAACAGCCTTGAATTTGTCCTTCTGCTCTTTCCTCCCTTCTGGCTTATTCCATTGAGTTCGGAGCCGCATATTGCGCAGTGCGGCATGGAATTCTTGCCTCGCCTGTAGTGGACGACGTTCCTGCCTTTTATGGTAATCCTTCTGACTGACTTTGAGCTGCCAGACCTATGCATTGGTTTTGTCAATTAAAGCACCGATTGCGTTTATCTATTAATAGGATAAGCTATTTAGCCCTTATCATAATTGGAGAAGACCTCGTCGCTGTTCTGCATGGCCTGCTCCAGCTTCGTCTTCTTCCTGTCATACGCCATTATGACCCCTGCGGACACCAATCCAGACAGGAAAACCACAGCGAAAAACAGGCTCTTGTAGTTGAGTCCCGATACTATGAACGTGACTGTCTCCTTAGATATGCTGCCGAACATGGCAGGCATGAGAACGTAGTAAAGAAGGAAGAATATCGGTATTATTATGAGCGTGGACTTCATCTGTATCTTCATGCTCTCCGTCATCATAGGCATAAGCTCCTTCTGCTTTGCCATTATCTCCTCCTGGGGCCTCTTGCTTTTTACCATCTCGTTCAGTATCGCCGTGTGCTTCTTCATTCTTGCCTGCGCGTCCCTCATCTTCTTGGGGTCGGATATCTTCCTCTGTGCAAATATAGAAAATGAGGTGTATGCCAGCGCTATCGCTATTATTATGAGTTCAGTACCGAAAGGCATGGGCACAGCAGCTACCATCTAATCCCCGAATATCTCTCCGAGCACCTTGTTGAAAGCACTCGAACTCTCAATAAGCATGCCCTGTCTGTTCCTAATTATGTATAATGAAATATTTAAATATGAGCTATAGAACGAAAGAGTGGCTATATTTATGTCACGCTGTACTCCAAGCATTTCCTTCCCGTCATTCTCCCTGTGCCTGTTAGTATCAAGCGCCCTCCTGAGCAGTATCTCGTCCGATTCGGCATCTATGTACACTATCGCCTTAAGCCATTTCGCGCTTCCTATAATCGAGAACGGCAGTCCTGTAAGGAACTTGCCCTCGCTTTCAACAGTCGCATGGGTGTCTATGACCAGCCTGCCCTCCATCCTACCTATCGCTGCAAAGGCTTCCTCCCTCAGCCTGTCTACCTTCTCCTGATCAAGCTTCCGTATCTCGTCCCTGTCCTTCACATACCCCATTTTCAATGCGAAGTCCTTCATAAGGTTACCAACATTGACCAGCTTGCAGCCTTTCAGGTCTGCAGCTGCAAGGAGCGTAGTCTTTCCTGCCCCAGGAGAACCAGTTACTATTATTCCTTTCATAAGAATAAACTTGCATTCAAGCAATAAAAACCTAACTAAGGATAAGTGGAGAGGGGATGGATTACTCCATCTCGCCTCCCGGAGGCATGCCTCCCATTCCTCCTCCCGGGCCTCCCTTTGCCCTTGCGCTTATCATGTCGTCTATCCTCAGGATTATCTCCGCCGCCTCGCTTGCGCTGTATATCGCCTGCATCTTCACACGCATAGGCTCGAAGATCCCCTGTTTCGCCATGTCGCTTATGTTGTTCTTGTATATGTCTATTCCGTACGACATGCCGTCCTTCGTCCTATGCTTGTTCCTGAGCTGCACTAGCGTGTCTATTGCGTCCATGCCTGCGCTTTCCGCCAGCGTCTTCGGTATTATCTCAAGTGCATCGGCGAATTTCTGTATCGCAAGCTGCTCCCTGCCGCCAACGCTGTTCGAGTAATTCCTTATCTCGTTGGCTATCTCGGTCTCTATGCTGCCGCCACCGGAGACATACTTGCCATCTTCCACAACGCTCGTTATCGCGCCTATCACATCGACAAGCGACCTCTCGACCTCGTCGGCAACCTGCTGCGTGCCTCCCCTTATGAATAGAGTGACGCTCTTCGGGTTCTTGCAGTTTTCTATGAAGACCATCTGTTCCCCTGCAACCTTGCGCTCTTCAGCCAGTCCTGCAAATCCGAGATCCTGCTCCTCAAGGTCGTCAAGGCTTGTTACTATCTTCGCCCCTGTCGCCTTCGCTATCTTTTCGATGTCACTCTTCTTTACCCTCCTTATCGCGGCTATTCCTGCCTTGGAAAGGTAATGCTGCGCGACATCGTCGATGCC
Organism: Candidatus Martarchaeota archaeon; assembly: GCA_023474385.1. The sequence goes on from JAMCYB010000011.1 coordinate 10,235, forward strand.
CTTCTGCGTCACGACAAAGTTGGCCTTGCTCTTCTTTATCTTCTCTACCATCTCCTTGAGCATGTGCTCCTCCTGCTGCAGGAACGCCTGCATCTGCTCTGGAGAGGTTATCTCTATCTTTGCATCTGTCTCTGTTTTCTCTATCTCGAGCGCAACGTCGAGCAGCGCTATCTTCGCGTTCTTCGTGCTCTTCGGCATTCCTGGATGGGCAATCTCCTTGTCTACCAGCACTCCGCTTATGAGCTGCGTGTCTGCTATCGTTCCGCCTGTCTTCTTTTCTATCTTTATGTAGTCTTTGTCAACTACAAGCTTCCCAGCGGAGTTCTTGTCCACTACCTGCTTTACCGCTTTTATAACGAGCTTTGACAGGTACGCCTTTACTGCTTCGTCTCCAACGTTCTTCGATCCCATCGAAACGCTTGCTATCTTCTGGAGCAGTGCCTCGTCAGATATGTTGACCTCCTTTGCACTCTTCTTTAGTATCTCCTCTGCCTTCTGCGCAGCAATCTTGTAACCCTTTATCACCGTGGTCGGATGCACGCCCTGCTCAAGCAGCTCGCCAGCTCCCTTCAGCAGCTCGCCTGCCATCACAACAACTGTTGTAGTTCCGTCGCCGACCTCCCTGTCCTGCGTCTTCGCGATGTCGACCATGATCTTTGCGACCGGATGCTCAACATTCATCTCCTCCAATATCGTAGCTCCGTCGTTGGTTATGACTATGTCGCCGAGGTCGCTCACCATCATCTTATCCATCCCTTTCGGGCCTAGTGTCGTCTTTACTGCGTTCGCCACTGCGATGCCTACTGCTATGTTCGTCCTTTGCGCGTCTCTTCCAAGAAGCCTTGTGGACCCTTCCGGGAGCACAAGATACTGTGGTCCTAATTGATTTTCTGCCATTTTATCACCTAAGCATGAGAACTGAGAGTATATGCACATTCCATATATATATGCTTATACACTTATTTATGGCTATAAAGGTATAAATATCTTTCCTTAGAGCGCCGAAAGTTTTTCGGCGATTGAAGCATAAAGCGCAGCAATATCCTTCTCGTTCCTGACCGGAACTTCTCCTGCATCTGCATAATCCGCAAGCCTTCCATCATAAGGTATCGTTCCCATTACCTCAGTGCTCAATTCCTTTGCAACCATCTCAACATTTGCATTAGGCATCTGGACCATATTGCCTACCACTCCAAGCACAGGAACACTAAGCATCTTGGCCATCAGGCCGGATTTTATCGAGTTCACTGCAGCTATCCGCTGCCCTGTAGTTACAACAACAAATCCGTCCAGGCCAAGCACCTGCATTATGGTTAGCGGTGCATCAGACGTGCCCGGGGGCAGGTCGATTATAAGATAATCCAGCTCCCCCCACTCGGTATTTTCGAAGAAATCGTACAGCATCTTCACTATTATGGGCCCTCTCCATATTATTGGGGCTTTTCTGTCATCAACCAGCATAGCTGTCGACGCCACCTTTATGCCGTCCTTTACAACCGGTTTCAGCGGCAGCTCTGCCGCCCCCATCTTTTCTGTCGTACCTATGAACATCGGCAGGTTAGGGCAGTCTATGTCTGCGTCAAGCAAGCCAACCTTCAGTCCCTTGGCTGCAAGCGCATACGCGAGATTTACTGCCGTGGTGGTTTTTCCCACCCCTCCCTTAGCGCTATACACGCCTATCTTCTTTTTTACTCCTGCGAGCGATTTCCTTATGGCTTCCTTGTGCTGGATAACAAGCGAAAATGAAGGGTGCACGTTCCCACTAGGCTGAGTTTTTCCTTCTTCCATGCATGTATTTAGTTACCAAAACCTTAATACGTTGCGCAGAATAATCGCGATGTCGATAAACGGCGCTGCAATGCAAAGAGATTTATAGTTTTTCCCGATTTAAACTATTATCTGCATTCTTTGAAGGTGTATGAATGAAAATAAGTGAATTGAAGGCTGGCGCTACAAACGTAACGATACAGGCTAAAGTGGTAAGCAAGGATGATCCAAGGGAAGTGGTCACGAAATACGGCAAAAGGCTGAGCGTCGCAAACATAAAGCTGCAGGATGATACCGGGAGCATACAGATGTCGCTGTGGGGCAATGACATAAACACTGTTGACATCGGCGACACGATAGAGATAGCGAATGGCTACGTCAATGAATTCAGGGGCACTCCGCAGCTCTCAACTGGAAAATATGGGAAGATAAAGGTTGTCGAGAAGGGCGAGGGCTCTTCAGAGATGCCCATAGAGGAAAGCTCAGATTATTCTGAAGAAAGCGACGACTCAGACATGGAAGTGTGATCATTTCCTTTTTAATCTTATTTTTTGCGGTTTCTTTTTCCAGTATCTGAATGTATAGAATAGGAACAGCATGCCTACTATCACTCCAAACCACAGCGAAGCTATCCTTGTCATTATCGTTGCTGCAGAGCTGTAAGCAGCCCCAAGCCCGAACGAACTTCCAATAAGAGCTACGAGAGCGCCGTCAGTGACCCCTATGTTCCCAGGCAGTGTGGAAACCATGCCAAATATCTGAGAGGTCGAGAATATGAATACGCTCCCGGCAATATGGAGCGCACCACCCAGCGCAAGTATTGAAAATAGGAGTGCAAATGCATTGAACACAGCAGCAGGAACAGAGAGCGCCACTGAAACGCCATATACTTTGTAATTGTTCAGCTTGCTTTGCGATGCGAAATACTCATCTCCATAAAGGGAGAACATTTCTAGGAACCTGCTTTTCTTCAAAAGCTTCCTAAGAAACTTGAAGAACCAGTCATTGAGGAGGAAGGCAAACGGTAGCACCAGCACAATGTCCACTATCAGGACATATAAGATGAGCTTGTTGAAGTAAATCGCCGATATTATCGCTATTATTGCCACACCAAGGAAATCGGTGAATATGTCAAGCGTGACTATCGGTATTATGTTCGTGAATTTGACGTTTGTCAGCCTGTTAAGGGTGTATGCTGCCAATACCCTGCCAATCTTCCCGGGTGTTATGTTCATCGAGTAAAGTGACATATACACCATGAAACTTTTTCTCAGAGGTACGTAGATCTTCAATGTCCTAAGATAATAGCTCCATTTTATGAACCTGAGTATATATCCGAAGAACACGAACACGAACGCCAGGCCGAAAAGCCACAAGTTCGCCGACGCTATTATCGCAGCTACTCTATTAGCCCCGCCGAGCCAAGCAATGATTCCGAAAACTATGATGCTGAACACCAGCGATACCGCAACGAAGCCCATCACTCTGTTGACAAGTTTCTTATACTCTGCCTCGCTCATGCTTTTGGCATGCGTTATGGTGTACCATATCGAAACCTGCTTTTTTTTGTTTGAGCGCTTTGCCACAAAATCAATACTTCAAAATTTTTTGAAAAGATGTCTCATACTCCTTTGTTATTTCTCTCCAATCATGCTCCCTGTGCACGAAATCCATCACCCGTTCGGTGTCATGAATTTCCCATCCAGCTGAGGAAAGCTTCTTCAGGGCTGATACTATGCCGTTCTTGCTTCTCGGTTTTACGTAAATTGCATGCTCCTTTAGCATTTCGGGTATGCCGCCAGCCCTAGACGCTATGACAGGTATTCCGGAAGAGAGCGCTTCTAGTCCTGCCAGCCCAGCAGGCTCGTATAGCGATGGAAATACAAACGCATTAGCGGCATTATAATAGTATGGAAGGCTTTTCTCATTGATATCCGAGAGCAGAGTAACGTTTGCGTGGAGCCCGCGCCTATCCGCCTCTGTTTGCAGATAAGCTTTAAGCGGCCCTTTCCCTATCATTATAAGCTCTGAATCGTCATCAAGGATCCCGCGTGATATTGCATCTCCAAACGCTTCAAGAAGGTACGTCTGACCCTTCTGCTGTACGAACCTTGCAGTGTTAAGTATTATTTTCGCGTTCCCATTAAGGCCAAGCTTCCTCCTTGCTAACTTGCGCCCCCTTGGCTTAAACTCATTATAATCGACGCCGTTAAGTATTATTTTAGTCCTATGCAGATGCTTCTTGGGCACCGTCGTCCTTGCCGCGTCCTTAGAAACTGCTGTTATCAGGTCAGACATCCCTATTAACCTGCTTCCCCACGTCTTGTCAAATATCAGTCCTCCGCTATCAGTGAACCTGTCTATGTTCCTTGGGAGCGAGTTGTGTATCGTTATGGCAAGCTTAGCATTTACGCTCCGTATTGCTTTGATTTCACCAAGGAAGTACTGGTACCTGTTGTTGATGTGGTATATGTCTGCCCCTGTCCTCTTTATCTCCTCGGCTATTCCGTTCATTTTCAGGAATGGCATGGGCAGCCCCTGTATATCAAGGTACCTTGTGCTCAGCCTTACGACTTTTATTCCGTTGACGTTGTCAACCCTCCTCTTCTGGTTCCTTTTCAACGATGCACTTATCACTGTGACGTTGTGCTTTTTCGCCAGCTGAGTATAAAGGCTGTAAAGAACGCGTTCGGTACCCCCATTATAAGGGTAAAAGAAGGGGTTGAGCACGCATATATCCATCTGTACACCGCGCTTAGCTTTGTTCCGAAAGCAGTACCTTTATGTACGGCTGGTCGCATACGCTGGCAGGCTTGAATCCTGTCGCCTCGCAAATGTTTGCAGTATAAAGATTCGCCGCTCCTATCACATTCTGTGAAGGTACTGAGTTCGAATCATTGAAATCTGCTATCATCTGGGCCCAAGCATACTTAGTAAGTAAGCCTCCTATTATGGGGCTCCCGACCATGACGGAGGTGTTTGCTATATCTACAAATGGTATGCTGCCTCCGCTGTCGTATTTCGAAAACAGCTTTTTCTGAACCGCATTTGGCGTTTGCAATGCTGGGTATGTATTAAGCGAAGAGTTGAACTTGTTGGTTGTAAGCTCCACCTCCTGGAAGTTCAGGAGGCTGCTGGTATAACTCGAGTTGTAAAAAGTGAATGTCGGCGTATTCGGATAGGCGTCCGAAGCGCTGGACGTCATGTAGTGCAGTTTTGTAAAGTTGCCGAAACGCATGAGCGCAATTACTATTCCCCACCTGGCTTCCGCACAGTAAGGGCAGAAATCAGCACCGATGTAAAGGAATGTGGGCGTTCCGTTCGTTATAAATGCGGTTGTATTCTTCTCCGTTGTCATAAATCCAGCTATTGTCCCGGAACCTACCTTGTTCGCAAGCGACTCGTTGTTTGCTATTGTATGAAGTTCTGAAAGGGTCTGTGGGCTAAGCTGCACGTTGTCAAGGCTAGAGGAGGCAGCATTCGTAGCACTGCTGTCATTCAAAATTACAAGAACAACAGCAATTATCACAACTGCGGCTATTCCGATATACATATACTTGTTATTTTTTGTCAATTCCACCACTCTTTATAGCAATCTTAGGAAATATCCTACCAACTAGATTGTTAAAGAACTTATTAATCCGTTTTGCATAGATGGATAACACGTAGTAAAGTACCACGCTGAGCACTACTCCAGCTATGACATCTGTGAAATAGTGCACGCCAAGGTAAATTCTCCCAAAGAGTATGAGCAGAAGCCATACTACATATGCAATCCTGAGATATTTGTAGCCTTTTAGGAAGAATGCGAGGCCAGTAAGCACAGAAGCATGGTTGCTTGGGAATGAAAATGTCGATTCGCATCCAACATTGTTGATCCAGCTCAATTCGCTCACATTACATGGCCTTGGTTCCCTAACTATGTTCTTTATGATGTCCGACACCACATAAAATACGATTCCTGCAATGATAAAGCTATATGTGTTCATATCCTTCTTGTAGAAGTACATGTAAAGTACTATTGCTGGAAGTACGATGAAAAAGCTTTTCGCAAGCAACGCCATAATGTAATTAAGGCCTGGGCTTGCAAGGCTGTCTGCAAGCTTGAAAGCTTCTATGTTTATGCCTATGTTGTATGGTTGCAAGAATAGTAGCCCTAGCATTAACTGTCACCATTTCACTTTTTCATCAAGGTGTTTATATAATACAATATGCCAGCAATCGTCTTGTTGTCCTTTATGTAGTTCCTTTCCACCATATCCCGCAGTGCGTCGAACTTCACTGCAGTAAATGATGACATCCCGTCCCTACTTACGTTTTTCATTGTTTTTTTGTTCTTGGCTATATAGAAGTAATCCTTCTGCGTTGTTATGTACGGGTTCATGAAGGTTTTTAGCATCAGAGTGTAATTGCCGAACACATAGCCTGTCTGCTCCTTTATTACGCGCTTTGCAGCGTCAACCGGCTTTTCCCCGTTCTGAAGGAGTCCGAAAGGGAGTTCGACCGTCATCCGCTTCAACGCCGGTCTGTATCCTCTCTCTATTAGGAGCGATACGTTATCAGGCATGGCCAGTACGGTAACTGCATCCGGAGCTTTGACCCTCTCGAAGGACATAATTTTCCTGCCTATGGGTACTTCTATGCGCTCAACGGAAAATTTATGATTTCTGTAAATTACCTTGTCTGCCATAACACTAATCTGTTCGAATTCTTTTCTAACCTTTAAATACTTTTCTTAAGAACTATTACGAGAATGCGGGGCTGTAGCGTAACCTGGCAGCGCAGCTGGCTCCAGATGTTTAAAATTTATGAGCCTGTGGCGATGATGAGGATCTGGAATTCAGAAACATGAAGTAACCAGCTGATCCGGGTCCAAATCCCGGCGGCCCCAAATTCCGTTAGGCGTAGAATTATAATTATTTCATATAAACTCTTACTCATGGAGATACTGATAGCATTGCTGCTTCTACTATCATTTTCCATACTTCTGGGGAAGCTGTTTGAGCGTGTCGGTATTACAGAAATTGTTGGTCAGATACTTGCCGGGATTATATTAGGCCCAAGCATCTTTGGCTTTGTCACGCCATCAACAGTATTGTCCGGAATAGCGGAGGTTGCAATCTTCTTCATACTGCTTTTCATAGGCATACAAATAACTACAGAGGTGCTTACCGACCATCTGAGAAGCGCGTCTTATTTTACGCTATCGTCATTCATCATACCATCTTTTGTGATGGCGTTCCTCGGAATTTACATATTCAACATAACGCCATCGGCTGCAATCACAGCATCAATAGCGCTCGGAGTTCCATCAATATCCATAGTTTCGGTTTTGGTATACCGTCATTCCATCATAAATCAGGAGGATGGGCTGCGGCTGCTAGCCGGTGTAATATCTGCTGACATAGTGGCATTCGTAATATTCGCGGTTATACTGCATAAACTAAACCCTCTTATAACAGTGGCAGCTTTGGCAGTATTCTTAGCCTTGCTCTTGCTGATAGACTATGAGACCAAACGCCATAGCAAAGGTCTTAGGAAAATATTTTCCAATCTTATAAAGAAAAGAGCTGAAGAGACGCTTTTCGCCCTTGTAATATTGATGGGCTTGATAGTATCGGCGATATTTCAGGTAATCGGAATAACGTACGTTCTTGGCGCGCTATTTGCGGGCATGCTGATACACAAGACTACTGTGGGTGTCCGCCCATCAAGGATGCTAAGCAACACTTTTAGGCGTCTGAACGATAGCTTCTTCATACCTATATTTTTCAGCATAGCAGGACTTGCCTTTACTTTCCCATCTGCAGAATATGACGGCCTCCTAATATCCATGGTTCTTGTGGCAATGTGCGTTGGCGGAACGTTAAACTACATTGCGGCAAACGATAGGTTCACAAAGCTGCAGTCCAAAGATGCTGTCGGCATCCTTGGAAGCAGGGGCGCAGTGGGCATAATAATTGCATCACTGGCACTGCAATATGGCATCATATCAAACCAGCTTTATACGGTGGTACTGGTAGGCACGATAACGCTATCGATAATAATGCCACTTGCGCTCACTAAAAAGAGTGAAAGACGTGCAATAGAAGAATGAGCGATTAAAAGCAGACATTTTCTAAATATAAATTTTGATGAGATTTAAATTCCTTCCTTCCAAAAACAAATGGAGTCAATGGCACCAGCCCGGCATTCCTATGATATAGAGGAGCAGAAGCGCGAACAAAAATATGGCAAATCCTACAAGTGGATAGCTCTGTCTAACACTACATTGGGGGCGCTTATGGCTTCCATAAACGCATCAATACTGATCATATCGCTTCCTGCAATATTCAAGGGCCTAAACGTAAATCCTATCGCGCCTTCAAGCACTGTCCTGCTTTTGTGGTTGCTTCTCGGGTACAGCATAGTGTCTGCAGTGGCTGTCGTTTCGGTGGGCCGACTTTCCGACATGTACGGCAGGGTAAGGCTCTATAACCTCGGGTTTGCAGTATTCACTATAGGATCCATAGGGCTGTACGCGTCCTCGCTGTACGTATCAGGAACCGTTGGCGCTTTATCATTGATTTTCATAAGAATCCTGCAGGGTCTTGGTGGCGCATTCCTTTTTGCAAACAGCGCTGCTATACTAACAGACGTATTTCCCTCAAACGAAAGGGGAAAGGCTCTCGGATTCAATCAGATTGCCGCTGTGGGCGGTTCGGTGCTAGGTTTCATAATAGGCGGACTGCTAGCTGGTATTGACTGGCATTTGGTTTTCCTGATAAACGTTCCTTTCGGAATCATAGGGACAGTATGGGCTTACGTAGCGTTGCATGAGATTGCAAGCATAAAGAAAAATCAGAAATTCGACATATTCGGGAACGCAACATTTGCAATAGCCCTGATACTATTTTTGGTGGGCATAACATATGGTCTTCTGCCATATGGTTCTAGCACTACTGGATGGTCCAACCCGTTTGTTTCAAGTTCTATAATCGTTAGCATAATACTGTTCGTGCTGTTTGTGCTTATAGAGCTCCGCACTAGGGAACCCATGATGAAGCTGAGCTTATTCAGGATCAGGGCTTTCACATTCGGCAACCTCAGTCTCGCATTGGCAGGTCTTTCTAGGGGAGGGCTGCAGTTCATGCTCATAATCTGGCTGCAGGGCATATGGCTTCCGCTTCACGGCGTATCGTTCAGCAATACTCCGTTCGATGCAGCCATAGACCTGATACCGTTTGCCGTCGGTTTCCTGATATCGGGCCCGTTGTTCGGATATCTTTCAGACAAGAGAGGCGCAAGGCTGTTCACTACATCAGGCATGCTGATAAACGTAGCCGCATTCTTGCTTCTGCTAACCTTGCCTGCCGATTTCGATTTCATATCGTTTGCGCTGATAACGGTATTCTTCGGCATAGGTCAAGGAATGTTCTCCGCACCAAACACAGCCGCAATAATGAATGCAGTTCCTCCAGATACACGCGGTGCGGTATCCGGCATAAGATCCACTTTCCTTAACACCTCTTTCATGCTCAGCCTTGTCCTGTTTTTCACCATACTCATAGCTACGTTCGGCCATGAACTTCCTCCCGCGATAGCCTCAAGTTTAAACTCGCTGAACGTTTCCCAAAATGTAACTGCATCAATATCCGATATACCTCCAACAGGCATTCTGTTTTCCGCCCTTTTGGGCTATAATCCGATAAAGAACGTCATACCTCCCCAAGATGTTCCGATACTGGGTGCAAAAGTATACTCGGAGCTCATAAGCAAGCAGTTCTTCCCCAAGCTGATATCAAAGCCATTCATAGATTCCATGCGTGTCGTGTTCTACATTGGGGCCATAATGGCATTCATAGCTGCGCTGCTTTCAGCGCTGCGCGGGAAGCGTTATGTTTATGACGGCGTCTCAGAAAAGGCACGCAGTGGCAGAGATAAAAACTCTAAAAAAAGCCGAAGCAAGAAAGCTGTAGCACCAATCCAACAAAAAAGAAGGAATTCAAAGCAATCAAAAGCCTAAATAACTGTTTGCAGTCTTGTATACGTGCAGAAAGGGGCAAAAAAATGCAAGAGAAAAAAGCCGCACTTCTATCGCGTTTCGGGGAGCGCGTTTTTGCGGGGCGCTGGATAGCTGGACCTTACATAAGCGACGCCATAGCAGTGGCCTCGCGTTTCAATGGGAATGGTGTCGGGGCTATAATAAACTACCTTGGCGAAGCCCTCTCCGAAAGAAAAGATATATCGGATACAATGTCTACATACTCCTCGCTGATCGGCAGCATAAGCGCAGGCCATGCCGATGCCCACATATCGGTAAAACCGACCCAGATAGGCTTGGGCATTTCTTATCCGTATGCAAAGAAGAATTATCTCAAGCTGGTGAAGGCTGCGAAGTCAAAAGGATTATTCATATGGCTCGATATGGAGGAATCCGACAAGGTGGACGATACCATACGGCTTTACCGCTCAGCATCTAAAAGCGGGAATGCTGGCATATGCATACAATCATACCTCAGGAGAAGCGAGCGAGACGTCGCACGGATAGCATTGGAGGGCGGTGTAATACGCCTTGTAAAAGGTGCATATACCGAACCTGAGGAAGTTGCCTATGCAACTAGGAAAGAGGTTACGCAAAACTATTACCGGCTGATGCAGCTCCTATTTAAGAATTCACACAAGTTCATGATAGCCACACACGATATGGCCATAATCAAAAAAGCCATCGCACTGAACAGAAAATACAAGCGAGAAATGGAGTTAGCCATGCTCAACGGCATACGCAACCTCGACGCGGTATCATTGGCAAGAGAAGGGCACAGCGTGCGCGTATACATCCCATTCGGGCCATCGTGGTTTAAGTATTCGACCAGAAGGCTTAGAGAAGCCGGCCATGCATCACTAATCGCGCGTTCGCTTTTTAGCAGGCAAAGGATATAACTTTTATTAAGCATTATAAAAGATTAAATGATTACAGTTGATATTCATGGAAAAAATAGAGAAGCAGATAAAGAAGGACGAAAATTTTTCTGAATGGTACGTTCAAGCGGTTATGCATTCCGGCCTTTTCGATTATGGAGAGGTATCCGGAACTTTGATATTCCGTCCTGATGGCTATTACATCTGGGAATCAATACAGAAGGCTGTGGACCCGCTTTTCAAAGAGATTGGGATACAGAACGTGTATTTTCCCTTGTTTATACCAAAGCACTTCCTTGAAAAGGAGAAGGAGCATATAGAGGGCTTCTCTGCAGAAGTTGCATGGGTTACAAAGGGCGGCCAGTCTGAGCTTGAGGAGGAGCTAGCAGTGCGCCCCACGTCAGAGACTATAATGTACCCCGCATATTCCAAATGGATAAGGTCATGGCGCGATCTCCCAATGAGGTACAATCAGTGGAACAACGTTGTCAGGTGGGAATTCAAGCATCCCACCCCACTGCTTAGGAGCAGGGAGTTCCTGTGGAACGAGGGGCATACAGTATTCGCCACAAGGGAAGAAGCTGCCGCCGAACGCGATCAGGTGCTTGGCATATACAAAAAGGTGCTCAAGGAGTATCTTGCATTGGAAGGGATAGTGGGTCAAAAAACGGACTCTGAAAAGTTTGCAGGCGCTGAAAATACCTTCAGCATAGAATTCGTAATGCCTGACGGGCGCATATCGCAGGGACCCGACTTCCACATAGACGGGCAGAAATTCTCCAAAGCGTTCGACATCACTTTTCTAGACAAGGAGGGCAAGCGCCAATACGTCTATCAAAACACTTTCGCCATAAGCACTAGGATGATAGGCATAATGCTCGGCATGCACGGTGACGACAAGGGTGTAATAATACCGCCGAAGCTTGCACGGATACAGGTCGTTGTGGTTCCAATATACTCGGAGCAAAACAAGGCTGAGATCATCAAATATGCGGACGGCGTGAAGGAAAACATATCTAAGGATTTCAGAGTTTTTGTCGACGACAGCGACGCGTATTCTCCCGGATGGAAGTTCAACGAGTGGGAGAGAGCAGGAGTTCCTGTAAGGATAGAAATAGGCAAGAAGGAGATGGAATCAAACTCCGTAACCCTATTCCGCAGGGATACATTTGTCAAAGAGAGCGTGCAGGTGACGAATTTGGCTGTTTCGGTATCCAAGCTGCTCCAAGAAATACATGAAAACTTGTATCAGAAGTCTAAAAGCCTGATAAAGACTAAGATAATTGCTGTGGAAAACTATGAAAAGCTGAAAGATGCAGTGAAATCTGGCTACGCAGTCAAGGCGCTGTGGTGCGGCGACAAGGAGTGCGAAGCGAAGATAAAGGAAGAGACCGCCGCAAGATCCTCAAACATACCATTCGGCGAGCAGGAAAACATAAATGGCGTGTGCGTGTATTGCGGAAAGCCTGCAAAGCACAGGCTAAACTTCGGCAAGTCATACTGAAGCTATGCGTTCTGCCTTGAAACTTCCCTGACCGCGTCTTCGAATATATCCATTCCGCTGTCTATCGTGCTCTTCCTCACTGTAAGCGGAGGTATTATGCGTATCGTCGACTCCCCAGAAGGAAGGAGCAGCAGTCCCCTGTCAAAGCATTTGAGTTGCACCTTATCCCTGACCTCAGGATTGGGCTCTTTGCCTTTCTTGTCTTTTACGAACTCGACGCCTATCATAAGCCCTATCCCCCTCACATCACCAATTATTTCGTAATCTTCCTTCATCCTCTCAAGGCGCTTCATTATGTACCTGCCTTTCTGTACTATCTCTTCCGAGAGCTTAGCTTTCTTCGAATTTATCTGTTTGAGAGCTTCATACCCTCCTGCGGTGACTGCAAAGTTTCCGCCGAAGGTGTTTGCATGCTTCCCATAAGGTATGTCGCCCAGCGCACTGCTCACTGCTGTAACTCCTATCGGAAGCCCAGCGCCAACCGACTTCGCCATGGTGTATATATCCGCAGTTACGCCGAAGTTCTCCAGTGCGAGGAACTTTCCGGTCCTCATGTATCCGGACTGGACTTCATCAGCAATCATCAGTATCCCGTTCTCATCAGCAAGTTTCTTGAGCTCCTTGAAGTAATCCTTTGGCGGGACTATGTAGCCTCCCTCGCCTTGTATCGGCTCGAACATTATTGCGCTAACCTCCTTGGGGCCGACTTCCTTGGACAATGGGTATTTCTTTATGTAGTCTATGCATGCAAATCCGCATCCAGGATACGTCTCATTGAACGGGCACCTGTAGCAGTAGGGGAATGGTGCGTGTATGTCGTTCGGGAAGGGTCCGAAATGCTCTCTCTGTATAGATTTTGAAGCGGTAACGCCGAGCGAGCCCCCGGTCCTTCCATGGAAGGCGTTGTAGAATCCTAGTATGTAGCCCCTGTTGCTGTATATCTTTGCGAATTTTATGGCAGCCTCATTTGCTTCTGTGCCCGAATTGGAAAGGAAAAGTTTGCCGAATCCCCTCGGCATGAGCTTGAGGAGCTCCTCGCCGAACTTTACCGGCATTTCGCCATAGAAGTCAGTGAACGCAGAATGCATTAGAAGGTCTATCTGCTTCTTTATCGCGTTCCTAACGCTGCTGTTCGAGTTCACGCCAAGATTGTATACCGATATGAAGCTGGTAAAGTCTATGAACTTCCTGTCGTCGATGTCGTATGCGAAGTCTCCCTCCCCTCTGTGCGGAACGAATGGAAATGGCTCCCTAGTGGTGGTAAGAAACACCTTTTTATCCCTGGCTATTATGTTCTGTACCTTTTTCGAAAGCTTTTGCGCCACGCAATCACCTTATTGAGTCCCTGTACTCCTTATACTCAAGCAAGGCTTTAAAAGCCCGAGCGGCCTGATCAGGCGATGAGTATACCGGGACTCCGGAGCTCTCCATCATGTTCCTGTGCGCCTGGGTGTAGCTTCCCCCTGGACTCACTACTGCTATCGGCTTAACGCGTGTAGCGGAATAGTTTATCAGGCTTGCTGCTACCCTGGAATCCGCGCCAGGGGTCTGGAAAAGTGCTATAACCATTATGGCGTCCACGTTAGGGTCTGAGCTCGCCACCTCAAGAGCTGCGGCAAATCTCTTGTCATCCGCATCGCCTGCCATATCCATCGGCATCTTTATGTTCACTATTGGCGGCATAATCTTCCTAAGAGCCTTCTCGGATTCCTTGGAGAAGGAGGCAAGTTCCAGGCCTGCCTCGTATAACGCGTCTGTAGCTATCACCCCAACTCCTCCGCCGTTGGTTATTATTGCAATTCTCCTCCCTTTTGGGAACGGTTGCGTCTCGAACATCTTTGCAAAGTCCATCACATCCTGCATTGTCTTTGCCTGTGTTATCCCAAACTGCCTGAACACGGCTTCATACGCCTGATAGCTTCCAGCAAGCGAAGCGGTGTGTGAATGGGCTGCGGTGGCTCCGGCCTCTGTAGCACCTCCCTTTATCATTATTACGGGCTTCTTCGCTGTTATCTCCTTGGCCGCCTCTATGAATTCCTTGCCGCGTTTCGCACCTTCCATATAGAAAATGACCACAGTCGTCTCGTCATCCCTGGCCAGGTAATCCAATATGTCGACTTCATCTATGTCTATTGCATTCCCGTAGGATATGAATTTCGATAGACCGAAGCCCTCTGCGTCAATCATGTCCAATATCGAGCTGCCGACCGCGCCGCTCTGGGATGCAAAGCTTACTCCCCCTATCTTTGGCCTGTCTATCTTGAATGTGGGAAGGAACAGCGTATCCACTCTAGCGCGTGTATTCATTATTCCGAGGCAGTTTGGTCCCATCAATATGAAGGAGCTTTTTCTCGTTATCTCAACAAGCTTGTCCTGCAGGTCCTTCCTTCCTATCTCGGCATACCCTCCGCTGACTACTACGACACTCTTTACCTTTGCAATCCTGCATTCCTCAAGTATTGAAGGCGTCGCTTCGGCTGGCACTGCTATGACTACAAGGTCAAGCTGTTTTCCTATGGATTTTATGCTTCTGTAGGCCTTGTAGCCCATTATCCTGTCTCCTTGCTTGGCGTTTATGTTCACCGGAAACATTGCGCCGTCGTATCCTACGTCGATGTAGTTCTGCAGTATTATGTGCCCGACCTTGTTTGGGTTGCTTGTAGCTCCAACTATGGCAACACTGCGCGGAGCCATTAAAATGTCAAAAAGTTTTCTCCTTGTCTTGATGTCCATGATTGCCACCTATACCATTACCCTCAGGTCCACTGCATCGTAGCCCTTTTCGTGCAATATTATCGGATTGAGGTCCAATTCAGTAATGTCATTCTCTGAGAGCATCTTCGAAACCTTAAGCAGAAGGTCCACAAGCATGCGCTCCGTTTCAGTATCTTTCGCAATCACGCTTTTCGATTTCAATTGTTCTATCATCGATTCTGCGTCGTGGCGCGATATTGGGCACACCCTTAGGGCAAAATCCCTAAATACCTCTACATATATCCCGCCCAGACCTATAAGTATAAGCTTTCCGAACTGCTCGTCTGTTCTGCCTCCGACTATTATCTCCAGGCCGCTCGGAGCCATTCTCTGGCCCAATATCCTGTACGGTCTGTATTTTTCAGCCTTCTTTGAGAGCTCCGCAAAAGCCTTCTCGGCATTATCGCTTGATACGTTGAGCACTACAAGTCCGCTTTTTGTTTTATGGAGCGCCTTCTGCGATATCGCCTTCATTGCAATGTTGCCCTTCTCCGCGAAGCTCGCAGCTTCCTTTCCGCTCTGAAGATATCTGCTATCGATTGACCTTATCCCATACCTGTCAAGAAGCGCTCTAGCTTTTTCATATTCCAAAAGACGTGCCATGCGACCATCACAAGCTCTTGATTAGGAGTACCACCAAAATTATAATTATTATAGCCAATAAAATCAGTATCGCAGGTTTTTTCATGCCCGATTTTCTTGGTGCCATCTTCTGCAGTTCCTGCGCCTCTTTCTCGTCATACTCGCCTCCTGGCATCTGCGGTCTGGCTTCCTTGGCGCCACTCTGCTGCAACACATCACCCATCTGCTGCGCTTCTGCTTTTCCTGCCTGAAGAGGGTTCGCCTGGGCAGGTATTGTCGCTCCCGGTTGTGGTGCCGCAGCCTGTGCCTGTGCCTTCTGCGGCATTCCCTCCTTCGCTCTCATGAAACCCTTCTCTGTCAATGAAATTGCTATCACCCCATTCCTTATCTCGTATGTTGCGAAGCCCTGCTTTGAGAGCTTGTAGAGGTGCATAGCCATGTCCGTCTCCGCTATGTTTATCGCACCTGAGATGTCTGGCAGCGATCTCTTCCCTTTTGACAGCTGCTCAATTATCTCCATGTCGAGATGGTCAAACTCGCTTTCCGCCTTTGCTGAAAGGTCTTGGAGGAGTTTGTTCCCTGTTTCTGTTATCTTTATCTCATTCTGGCCGGGAAAGTTGGTCTCGAAATCGACCAGTTTTTTCATCCTCAGCGTGCCAAGTATGTTTGACGCATCAAAAAATGAGGAGTTTATCGCGCTGCCAAAGTTCTCCACGTATGTTTGCGGGGTTATCCTTGTAAGCGCGACTACATCAATGAAATTAGGTTCGGAAGACATGCAATCATTCGGTAGATTTTACGATTATATCCATCAGAACTTTTATATATGTATTTTAATAAAGTGTGATTGTCAGCCTGTTTTATGCGGCAATGTGGTTCTTTGCGATTTAGTTTCTTCGGAGGAGCACAGGAAGTCGGAAGGTCTTCCATCCTGTTATCGGATGATAGAAAGATAATGCTCGACTTCGGGATCAAAGTTGATCACAAGACCGAGTTTCCAACTGCAATACCAACAATCGATGCTGCGGTAATAAGCCATGCGCACCTCGACCATAGCGGGTTTGCCCCTGCGTTGTACAATGAGAACTCCTGCCCGTCATTTGGAACCAAGCCCACGCTCGAGCTTTCAATGCTGCTCATAGAAGACGCGATGAAGATAGCAAAGAACGAGCATTCAAACATACACTATCATAAGCGGCAGGCCAACATTTACAACACCAAATTCGTTCCGCTGAATTTCAGGCAGCCCATGCCGTTCGGTAATTACGAAATCGAGCTGTACGACGCAGGCCACATATGCGGCAGCGCGGTAACGCTGATAGACAGGAAGAAAGGCAAGGAGAACAAGCGTGTCGTATACACTGGCGACTTCAAGCTGGGCAAGCAGTTTCTGCACTCCGGGGCTGACATAGTCAAGAGCGATGTTCTAATCATAGAATCAACTTACGAGTCGCGCGAGCATCCAGATAGGCATAAGCTCGAGGAGAAGTTTATCGAAGACATAAAGGCGACGCTGGACAATGGAGGTACGGCCCTCATACCTGTTTTCGCGGTGGGGAGGAGTCAGGAGATTCTAGCTATGCTATACAAGCACAGGCTGACCCCCATATCGTATGTCGACGGAATGGCAAGGGCCGCTACAACCATAGTGTCAAAGAACTCCAAATTCATAAAGAACGGGGATGTGCTTTCGAAGGCGATAATGGAAACGGTGTGGGTAGACGATTACCACGTAAGAAAGGAGGCTCTCGAGGAACCGTCGATAATACTTACAACTGCAGGAATGCTCAACGGCGGCCCTGTGCTCAATTACATAACCAAGCTGAACAAATATTCCAAAATACTCCTAACAGGGTACCAGGCAGAAGGAACTAATGGCAGGCAGATACTTGAAAGCGGCTCCATCACTGTAAAGAATTCTAAGATAAGGATAAACAACGAAGTCGAGCAGTACGATTTTTCAGCCCACGCAAGCGATTCCGACCTTTATGAGTACGTTAGGGCGAGCGCTCCAAACCACGTGATATGCGTGCACGGCGACAGGGAGCATACGATGCACTTTGCCGAAACGCTTAACGGCGAAGGCTTCGACGCCTATGCTCCTGCTGTCGGCGACACGATAGAGATACCGGGATGATCAGGAAAGTCCAAGCGCAGCTGCCATGAATGGAAGCACTATAGTCGCGTCCCCGTCAATGGTCACGTATTTCGCCTTCTCCTTTATCTTTCCCCATGATACTGCCTCGGTCAGCCTCGCGCCCGAAAGGCTCCCGTCGAACTGCGAAGCCGTGGTTATGTAGACAGCATAATCCAAGCCTCCTTTGAACTGGTTCCACCAGATTACGTGGTGCTTGCTGATTCCTCCCCCTATCATCATGGCGCCG
Organism: Candidatus Martarchaeota archaeon; assembly: GCA_023474385.1. Next base: position 28,127 of record JAMCYB010000011.1, read on the forward strand.
GTGGTTTTGTTGTCAAAGGATATGTTGCTCAGTGCAAGCTCATCCTTGAGCATGTTGAGCTTGAAGTCGTGGTCCTGCGAGAAGATGGCAAGCTGTGTTCCGAAGGCTCCATCCACTATGCCTGGATTGTATATCGGCACGTTGTTCAGGTAAGCCTGTCTAAGTATGGATCCAGGATCCTTGATTCTCTTCCCAAATTCGTTTATCAGCTCGCTGGGCGAATACTCTGCCTTGTAATCTTTAGAGGAATAAAGCTCCTTCATTGTAGAGTTGAAGGCCTCTTCAAGCTTACCACCGTACTGGTAGTTCTCTATAAACACGTTTCCAAGCCTGTATACCTTTGCCCTATGGAGCGCAGCGTCATCCGCCTCAAACGTACCCTTCGAATAGATGCCGCCGTATGCCCTTGCTATGTCGTGGTCGAGAGTGCCGCAAGTGGTTATTATCGCGTCGAAATACTTTACCATACCGGCAAGCACTCCCCTGAGTCCCGTTGAGACTATATCTGCCGGAAAGGACAGGAAGTTGAACGAGTCCTTGTTGGCTATCATCTCCCCCAATATTTCCTTGCCCCTTGCCATATGCTGTCCTGAGAACCCTCCCATATCCGACATTTCGTCGAAAAGCGCGGACACTTTCATGCCCTTTGTTATCCTTATATCCTTGATCTTCTTCCCAACAATTTTATTTTTTGAAGCTTCCATCGAATTCACCAATAACAATCTTATGGCAGAGCTATTTATTATTTTTTTGTGGTTGATGAAGCTGATTATCCTGGCATATATGCATTGCTGTTCCGCGCCTTCTCTGGTTGCGCAAATTATTTAATGCTTCATACCGAATATTAATGTATAAAACACCGGTAGATTTTCATGGATGATTCTATTCAGAAAGACGAGGCGCTAAGCCCAGATGACGAAGAGATACTGAAGTTTATAGAATCTTCCAAGCCGAAGATTTATGTTGTGGGCACCGGAGGCTCGGGCAGCAACACCATCAACAGGCTCAATGCTATAGGAGTAAAGGATGCGACATTGGTAGCCATGAATACCGATGCTCCACACCTCGTCAAGACGCGTTCAGAGAGAAAGCTGCTTCTCGGCAAGAAGGTGACAAGAGGGCTTGGAGCAGGCAGTGATATAAAAGTAGGAGAGGAAGCTGCGATAGAGAGCAAGGAGGAGATAAGGCATCTGCTTTCGGATTCGCAGATGGTATTCATAACCTGCGGTCTGGGTGGGGGCACAGGCACAGGCTCAATAGCCACCATAGCCCATGAGGCAAGGGAGGCGGGCGCGCTCACGATAGCAATAGTCACGCTTCCATTCTCGAGCGAAGGCAGGGTAAGGATGAAGAATGCCCTGGAAGGGCTCTCAAAACTTAGGAAGGTGTGCGATACAACAATAATAATCCACAACGACAAGCTGCTTTCCATAGCCCCAGACCTTCCGCTCAACATGGCTTTCAGGGTCTCGGACGAAGTTCTCGCCAGCGCAGCGAAAGGCATAGTGGAAATGGTGACCAAGCCTGGCATGGTAAACATAGACTTTGCGGATCTCCGCGCTGTGCTCAAGGAATCAGGTTACGCTGTAATCGGCACTGGCGAAGGGATGCCTACAAACGACGGCACCAGCAGAGCGGCAGTGGCGCTTGAAAATGCCATAAAGAGCCCGCTTCTCGACGTGGACTTCTCCAACGCGAAGAAGGCACTGGTAAACATAACCGGCGGCGAGAGCCTAACGCTCCGCGAGGCAGAGATGATATTCCAGGAGGTATCAAACAGGATAAGCGACGATGCAATGGTAAAGTGGGGCGCAAGGATAGAGGAGGGCATGCAGAAGGACATGCTCAAAGTTATGATAGTCATAAGCGGCGTAGACTTCCCTGAATATACTGAGGAAGGAATAAAGAGGAGCATAAAGAGCATAAGCAAGAACGAGCCCATCGACCTTGATGAACTATTCACAGGAAAATAAAAAGCGCAGTTTTAAAAAAGTTCAAGCGTGATTTGACTTCGATCTGTGTGCTACAAGCTTCTTGTTGATCTTCCTCTTTATCACTATGCTGTTCTTGTAGCATCTGCCCGAGCAGTAGTACTTTATTGCGCCGGTCCTGAAGACGTACATTATACCGGTTCCCTGCTTTATGGGCTTCGAGCAGTAAGAGCATTCCATAATATCACTTCACCTTGATCTCGCGAGCCTCCCTGTTAGTATCAGGCAGCCTTATCACGTCGCCCACCATCGCCGGCCCAAGCATGTTTCTCCTTATTATCCTTCCCTTGTCCCTTCCTTCGAGAATCTTGCAGCTTACCTGGTATATCTCGCCATATATGCCTGTCTTTCTCTTCTTATTTATCTCCACTATCTCTGCGAGGAATCCTGAAAACTGCTGCTGCGACTCTCCTTCCATAAATTATCACTCCTGCTTCTTCTCCTGCGCCTGCTCCTTCTTTGAGCTTCCAGTAAGCCTCGATATGATGTCCTTTATGCTCTGTGATGCATTGCCCTGATTCTCTACCGCTACTGCAGTGCAAGGCACGTTGAGCCCTATCGACTTCCCAAGCTCAAGCTTGTTTGGTACATAGGTGTAAGCGATTTTCTTCTGCTCGCATATGGACGGTATGTGCATAACGACCTCTTCAGGGTCGACGTCCTCGGCGATAACTACGAAAGAGGCAAGCCCGCGTTCGACGCTCTTGGTGACCTCGTTCGAGCCCTTCTTCACGCTGCCGGACTGCTTCACAAGCTGAAGCGCCTCGTAGGTTTTTTTGACCACTTCCTCTGGGACTTCGAATTTTACGAAAGACTTTGCCATAATAACACCGTCAGTTTCCATCATCCAGTAAATAGAAATTGCAATAATAGATTGCTAGCAAACATATATAAACATTGGGCGTCAGTCAAGGAACTGCTCCGGGCCCGGCGGCTCTGGCGGCTGTCCCTTCCTTACCCTTATGTCCCTAACTACCTTGTTCTGCAGCTCCCCTGGCAGCCTTTCATAACCGGCGAACTCGGTGTACCATACCGCTCTTCCCTGTGTAAGCCCCCTAAGGTCGTTTGAAAAGCTCTTCAGAGTTTCGGCTACAGGCAGCTTTGCGACTATAGTAACCTCTGCCCTTTCCTGGTTTACCGTGACTATCTGCCCGCGCTTGCCTTGCAGGAACGATATCACATCTGACATGTTGTCCTGTGGTATGCTTATCGTAAAGTTCTGCTTCGGCTCAACAAGAGTTATGCCTGCGCTGAGCATTGCCGCATATATAGCGTTCCTTATCGCAGGTATGATCTGCGCTGGGCCCCTGTGCACCGGATCCTCGTGTATCGTCGCGTCGACTATGCTCACCAGCACGCCGGCGCATTTCTCCCTTGCAAGCGGTCCGTCCTTCACTGCCTGCTCGAATCCGTCTATGAGAAGCTCCATGACCTCGTTGAGGTACTGCACTCCGTGCGTCGCATCAACCATTATGTTCCTGTTGCATACGTCAACCACGCCCTTGGCAGTCGGCCTGTCAAGCCCAGCCTCGATGAAAGCGTCAACTGCGAGCTGCCCTTTCGGCTTGCCCTCCCTTATCTTGCCCTCGTCTATCGCGGCGAGTGTTTTTTCAGGCAGCGGCTCAACAGTCACAAAGAACCTGGAGTGCTTGTTTGGCGACTTGCCCATTACAGGGCCAGCCTTGCCGCTTATAGTCTCGTTGTAAACAACTATAGGCTCGCTCGTTATTATAGGGACCTTGAACTCGTCCCTTATCTTCGTCTCTATTACATCTAAATGGAGTTCTCCTATTCCGCTTATGAGATGCTCGCCCGTTTCCTGGCTTATCTCCACCTTCAGCGTGGCGTCCTCCTTTGAAAGTATCCTGAGCGCCTCTATGAGCTTTGTCATGTCCCTGGAGTCCTTTGCCTCTATTGCCTTTGTTACTACGGGCTTAGAGTAGTGGGTTATGCTTTCGAAAGCCTCTATCTGGTTTTCGCTTACCGTGTCCCCTATTGAAAGGTCCTTGAGTCCTATAAGTGCGGCTATATTTCCTGCAGGGACCTCGTCAACTATTATCCTGTCCGGACCCATGTACAGCGCAACCTGCTGGATGCGCTGCTTGTTGGTCTTGCCGCTCACGTAGAACTCCATGCCCTTCTTTACAGTGCCAGAAAATATCCTTGTTATTATGACCTCTCCGCTGTGCTGGTCATACGCGACCCCAAAAGTCACCATGTTGGCCTTGGCAGTCGCATCTGTGTTGGCCATGGCTTGGCCGTCAACGGAAGACATGTCCCCATGCCACATGATGGGCACTCTGTATACTTGCGCCTCTTTCGGGCTAGGCAGGTGCTCCACTACCATCGATAGTATGGCATCCTCTATGGGTGCTATGTCCTGCAGTTTTGCCTCGTCACCAGCCGCAGTATACTCGAAAACCTGCTTGAAGGAGACGTTCTTCTGCTTCATCATCCTAACCGATATGGCCCATCTCTTCATCGCCGAGCCGAAGCATACGCTGCCACCTTCAACGCTGACCTTCCATTTGTCGGCGAATTCTTCTGGAGAATACTGCTCTATCATCCTGTTTATGTCCCCTATCAGTGCGCCAAGCCTCTCCTGCGTCTGTTCCGGAGTGAGCCTCAGCTCGTTAAGCAGCCTGTCCACCTTGTTTACGAAAAGTACTGGCTTGGCCCTTTCCTTCAATGCCTGCCTCAGCACTGTCTCAGTCTGCGGCATGACCCCCTCTACTGGGTCAACTACGAGCACCACGCCGTCAACTGCTCTCATCGCCCTGGTGACGTGTCCTCCAAAATCAACGTGGCCTGGCGTGTCTATCAGGTTTATAATGTAATCCTTGTCTTCATATGTGAATCCCAGGGATATGTAGGCGCTCTTTATCGTCATCCTCCTGTCCTTCTCTATCGCCTCATAGTTGGTGTAGAGCACGTCCCCCGCAGCCGACTTCGGTATGAGGCCCGCCTTTGCAAGAAGGGAATCGGTAAGGGTAGTCTTTCCGTGGTGAACGTGCGCTATTATGCCTATGTTCCTGACGCTGGTAACGTCCTTCATTATGCGCGTTACTTCTTCAACTACAAATTCTTTCCTTACCATAAATACGCACCATGACTCACTTTGCGCTCCTTGCCATGCGCTCTATCTCGTTCTTCCTCTTCACTGCATAGCTGTTGATGTCGTTGTTAGCCGCAAGCATTATCTCGTTAGCCAGGACGTCGTACATCCTTCTCTTCTTGCCGAAGGATCCTATCACAGTAGCCATAGCAATGTTCTTCAGCGCTATGTCGAGCCTCCTGCTGGCGCTTATGTCAACTGCAACGTTCGATATTATACCTCCGTACCTTACCCTTGTTGTGTCCTCTATCGGCGCGCTGTTCTCGAGAGCCTTGACATACAACTGAAGCGGGTTCGTATCCGATTTCTCGTGTATGGCATCAAACGCCTTTTCTATTATGTGCATGACCTTTATCTTTTTGCCCTGAAGCCTTCCCTCAGTCCTGATCGTCTTTCCGCCTACTCTGCCCCCTGTGCCTCCCCTCATCATGGAGTTCTCCAGCCTTTCGACAATGTTGAGCGACGCCTTTGACAGGTCCTTCTGGCTCCTTCTCCTGAATGTGCTCGGGTATTCGAGCGGCGTCAGGTCTATGTACCTTTTCAGGCTCAGGTCTTCAACCTTTACGTCATAGCTGTATTTCTCGAAAAGCATCCTCTCCTTATTCTGCCCTTCTGTTTCGGCTGCGGGCTTCGCCGCCTTCCTGGACTGCTTCTTTGGCGCCTTTTTCTGCTTTTCTGCAGTGGCTTTATCCGAATCAATTCCAGTTTCCTGAACAACGCTCTCCTCAGCCATAAATCATTACCTCTTGGGTTTGTCCTTTCTTCCGGTCCTTACCTCCTCAAGGCTCGCCCCGTTTATCTCGACGACCTTGTATTTCATTCCTGGTATGCTGCCCATCTGCCCTCTCTGGGAGCCTCCCATTCCCTCTATCGTCACTTCGTCGTGCTCATCTATGAAGTTTATTGAGCCGTCATGAGGCACGAAAGCGCCAACAACCCTATTGTTCTTTATCAGCTGCACGCGCACGCACTTTATCTGCCCGGAGTGCGGCTGCTTCTGCTCAACTACGAATTTCTGCAGAACCAGAGCCTTCGCCCTAGGAACAGTGCCTACTGCGTCGTACTTCTGCTTTAGCTTCAGTTTCTTCCTCTTCAGCCACTTCTTAAGCATGCGCTGCCTTTTCCTCTGCTTCACCAGTTTCCTCGCTGCAAATTCACCGTTAGGCAATCAATCACTGCTAAAATTTTTAAGTATCCCAGAGTCTCCAGGCTGTATTATCGATATCGCCGATACCGAATAGGGCTTTCCGCAGACAGCGCCGAATTCCATTGGCGTGCCCTCGAATATTATGACTTTTATTCCGGAAATCTTGGACAGGTGGTTCAGGTCGTCCACAAGCTCCTTTTTGCTCTTCGACGTCGCCACTACGAGCTTGGCCGTGCCCTCCATGAGAGACTTCAACGTACTCCTTGCCCCGATTGCAGTCTCTCCGCTATCCACAGCCAGTCTAACATCTCCGTTTAAATCTGCCATATTCATCCTTTGAGAAAAGGTAAACGATGCCGGCATCAATCTGCAGGCGCCGATGCATACGATTATAGTAGGGAAAAGTATATATAATTATTGAAAATGCCGATATTCGTTAGCGCCCAGGAAATCAGTGCGTTATGGTGTAGTTGCATCCTGAAGGCTGCGAAAAGTCGCCGCTCAGTATGAGCTTGGCGTATCCGATGAGCGGGATAGAGCCTATGACCTTGCCATTCACGTATGAGCTGTTTACAGGAAGGTTGCCGTACTGCATGTCCAGCCCAGGGTTGTTGTCTCCCTTGGTGAGCACATAGTAGCTTCCGCTTGCATTTATTATTGCGTATACGCGGTGCACTACGTATGAATCGCCTGCAGCGTAGAACGAATCCTGCGGCACTGTTGTATAGACGATAATCGAATTATTCCTGTCTCCTGTTATTACCGTATTGCCTATTGCTATCGCTTCGGTGTAAGCTTCGTTGTACGATATGCCGTTGTCGAAGACGACCTTTCTCTCCCCGCAGTAATACCTGACAAGATTTCCCGACTGCGAGGCGTTTGATATTATGTGCTCCGGTCCGTCACCTGTTGCCAGAAGACCTACCGAATAGCCTTTCTTCACTTCCTGCGATATGAGCGCCCCTCCTGAATAGTTCTCGTACGCCACGCATGCATTGAACTCGAGTCCTATGTTGCTTAGCATGGAGGAAAACTCCTGCTTTGTCACGTCGACTACTGGTGCCCTGAGCTTAGTCACGTTCAATCCCTGTATCGCTATCATGTCCCCCCTGTGCAGTACGGGGAGCATGGAGCAGCTTGGCACAACATCCAGCGGCGTCGGAGTGTTCAGAGCAAAGCGCAGGAATAGCCACAGCCCAATTACTACTGCTATGGCTATGACTATCTCGGTGCCTTCCCGCACAGCGTTGCTCCTGTTTACCCCGCTAACAAGCTCTAAGCCCACTATAATTACAAGCACGATAAATGACGCAGCTCCCAGCGCTATCGAAAGAATTCCGTTGCTGTTGAACCTTATGTAAAGCACCAGAAGTATCGCGAATACGACATAGAGCGGCCAGATGGTTATGCCTTTGCTGCGACTCTCGCTCTTTCTTCTCCTCCTCTCCTTGCCCTTCATTACAACTCCCTGCCCTCTACGCCGCTTGCGCTTGCCTCGATGCCTACCGCCTTCGACTCGCCATCGTGTTTCGCTACTCCTATGACAGTATCTGCATACGCTATCAGTGAGTCGTTGTGGCTTACCACTATGAACTGCGAGCTCTCGCCCAGGCGTTTCAGAAGCAATGAAAGCTTTTTCGAGTTTTCCTTGTCAAGCGCGGAATCTATTTCGTCGAATATGTAAAAGGACATCTGCCTCCTCATCTGTATGGCAAATATGAGCATTATCAGCACGAATGATTTTTCGCCTCCGGAAAGGGCCTCGACGCTCCTTGTCCTGCCGCCCTCCTTGATTATTATCTGCAGCCCGGAAGAGAACGGATTCTTCTGGTTCTCCAGCCTCATTTCGGCTTCGCCATCGTATGCGAGCTTGTATATCCTCTTGAAGTTAGCGTTGATGCTGTCGAACACCTCCCCAAAAACGCTTATCTTCTTCGACTCTATCTCGTTTATCATGTCAAGTATAGAAGTTTTCTCCATGCTTATTGTCCTGAGCCTCTCCTCCGCTTCTTCCACCTCCCTGCTCCTTTCGGCGTACATTTCAGGCGCCTTCATGTTTACCGATCCGAGCCTTTCCATTCCTGCGCGGGCTGCACCGAGTTTCTGCTCCATTTGGTCAAGTGGCATATCGAGCGGCACTATATCCTCGTAGCTCCTTTTTTCCGCCTTTATATCCCCTATCCTGACCTCTGCCTGGCTGATCTTTCCAGAGAGCTCTATCGCGCTGCGCTCAAGCCTTTCCATCTCGCTCTTAAGCGTGCCGCTCCTGAAACCCAATTCCGATATCTTTTTCTCGTGCTCCGAAACCTTTGCATACAGCTCCTTTGCGAACGAATCCTTGCTGTTCATGTTTCCCTCAAGCTCCTTCCTGTCCGCCTCAAGCTTCGCCCTCTTCAAAGAGAGCTCCTTCTCCTCTGCTATCAACTCTTTTATGGACCTGCCCTGCGCCTTGCGCTCTTCCTCAAGCGCCAAGGACCTCTCCCCAACCAACTCCAGCTCCTTCTCCACGCCGGCAGCCTTCACCTTAAGCACTTCGAGCCTGGCCCTCGCCTCCTTAGCCTTCTTTACCGCTTCCACTGCCGCCCCGCCCCTCTTTGCTGCCGACGAGTCGCCGAGCTGCCCCCTAAGCGCCTGCGCCTCCGCTTTCGCCGCGCTAAGCCTTTTTTCCATGACAGCCTTCTCGTTGCCCAACTTGTCAAGCATTGCCTTCTCGCCGTCAAGCTCCCTGCTTATGCGTTCAGCATCCGTTTCGAGCTTGGCTATCGCCGCATTAATCTCGGATTCTGATGCATGTGTGCTGCTTATCGCAGCATTATGCCTGATCAGATCGGTCTCTGCTCTCGCAATGCGCTCCCCAATGGGCTTCCTTCCTGCTTCAAGCTTTGCCATCTTATCAGATATATCCGAGAGTTTTGTGCGGAGAGCTGCAAGCTGCGATTCTAGCATCATGGGGCTTTTTGCAGCCCTGTTCCTGCCACCGCTTATGACTCCCGTGTTCTCTACAAGGTCGCCTTCAAGTGTCACATACCTCCTTTTTCCTATGCCATTCTTTTTTGCTTCTGCTATGCTTCCGACAAGGTATGTGTTCGAAAATATGAAGTTGAACACCTTTGAATAACGCTCGTCAAACTGTACGTGGTCTATTATCGGCTTAAGCCCCCTGCCGCTCCTGTCAATCTCGTATTTCACTACATCTTCAATCGGTATGAATGACGCCCTTCCCATGTCGCGCTTCCCCCTGCCGCTCCTGTCAATCTCGTATTTCACTACATCCTCAATCGGTATGAATGACGCCCTTCCCATGTCGCGCTTCTTGAGCACCTCTATCGCCATCGATGCAATCGAAGCGTTGTCTACAACAAAATATCCTAGCCTGCTTCCCGCCGATGCGTTTATCGCTGCCTCGAACTCTTCTGGATACGCGCACAGCTGGTATGCCCTTCCATGGAAGCCCTCTCCTATCTCTTCGCGAAGCTTGGCTTCTATCGCCGCGCCCGCGCCGCCGTGCATGGCGATTTGCTCCCTCACGCGTATCATTTCCTCGCCGGCTTTCTCGGATGCCTTCTTCATTTCTGCAATCTTTGAGACAATTTCAGCATCCTCCTTCAGCGCATCCTCCTTTGCCTTGCCGGCTAACTCCACGGCTTCGAGCGCTTTCTTCAATGCCACTGCGTTCTCTGAGAGCCTCGCCTGAAGCTGTCCCATTTCAGAATTGTATCTCGACAGCGTTTCTTCGAGCGAATGCATTCTGTTCTCAATTCCTGCGCCCCTGATTGCCGTGGCAGAATGCTCCTCCTCAAGCGCCGAGATCTCGGCGCTTAGCTTCGAGTACCTTTCCGCAATGTCCGCATAATTGCCGCTCTCGTCGATTTCCTCATAATTTTTGAACCCGCCGATCTCGTTGCGCAGCGATTCCAGCTCGGCCTTGAGCTCACCGCTCTTCTTAGAATGCTTCTCGATCTCCGAAGATGTCTTAGCCAGCGTTTCCTCTGCCTTCGCCCTTGAAGCTTTTGATGAGGAAAGCCTTTCGTCGACAACTGCCAGCTCCCTCTTTATCCCTTCGATAGCGTTGTTTGCCGAGCTGGCCTCTATTGAATGCCTGTTGAGCTCCTCTGCGAGCTTCCTCCTTTCGGAAGACAGGCTTTCTATGTCTGAGTCTATCCCTATGAGCTCCTTGGATATCCCGTCCTTTCTGGCGTTTGCTTTGGAGAGCTGTTCCCTGTGCGTTTCCAGCTCATCCATGAGGGCATTCTCCCTTGCGGTGAGTATGCTGAATGCCAGCAGCTTTGCCTGGTCCGCAATAAACTCCTTGTATCTCTCTGCATCTTCCTTCTCCTTCTTCAGCTCGTTAAGGAATCCCCTCCTCTCGTTAAGCATGCCATGCGCCTCGCCGAGCTTTTCCTCAACCCTCTCCAGCTCCTTCTCGGCAGCCTCCTTTTTCTTGTCAAATTCGTTTATCCCAGCAGCAATGTCTATGATCTCCCTGCGCTCCTTGCTGTTCATGTTCAATATCCTTACTATCTCTCCCTGTGCTATGGTGTTGGTCTCGTTCACGTCGCCCCCGTGTCCCTTAAGGAATTCCACAACATCCTGCTTGGTGGTATGCTTTCCGTTGAGCCTGTAGCCCATCTTCCTGTCCTCGCGTGCATACCTTATTATCTCCACGTTGGCGTCGCCTCCCATGACCACCTTGACGTATGCCCTGCGCATCTCCTCGTTCCTGCCCTTCTTGACATCCTCGTTGAGAAGCTGCGTCGGCGACACTATTCTGAGTCTCCTGAGCGAGCTCTCGCCCAGCGCAAAAAGCAGCGAATCGCACACATTAGATTTTCCTGAACCGTTGGGCCCCACTATGCAATTGAAGTTCTTTCTGAACGCTATGCTGGCGTGCCTAAATGATTTGAAGTTGTGCAGGACTATCCTGTCTATGTATAACATCCGTGAGTCGCCTCGCTTATCTATCTGTTTGTAAGATTTTTATTAGTGACCGAAGCGTTCTTCTTTGATATGTGGAGCGCTATGACGGACTCGACGTGCTGCGCCACAAGCACTCCAACAACTTTCCTGCCTACTTTCACCGCTATTATGCCTGTGTTCTCGTTCCTCATCTTGTCTATGGCTGCTGGCAATGGCTTGTTAATTCCTATGGTCGGTATCTCTGTGCAGAAGCTGTCTACTGTATTCGACATGTATCCTGGATTCAGAGAAGTTCCCATTTTCACCCCCTGGACAAGCTTGACGCTCTTGCCATAATCCACTATGATTACGTGGGTGTGGTACTTCATGAAAATGTTGTAAAGCTCGCCTATAGTGGTTCCTGGCTTCACTGATGCGAAGTCCTTGCTTACCGCATCCCTCACCCTAAGGTCAGCTGCCATCTCCCTTACGTACGCGGTCTGGTATTCCGCCTGAGCACCTCCGTAAAGGAATATTGCTATCAAGATGTCCCAGAAAACTACGAATTCCCTGTACGCGAACGTGTATCCCGGCTCTACAGCCGCGTATATCACGGTTCCGACTATGAAGAGCACTATGACTATCTTGCTCAGCTTAACAGTTATCTTCGTAGCGTCGAAGAAGCTGTGCTTCTTCTGCTCGTAGCTTCTGAACACCCTTCCCCCGTCAAGAGGGAAGCCAGGTAGTAGGTTGAACACCCCTAGAAGTATGTTTATCAGGAAGAGGAGCTGAACGAGGTGCCTTACTGCGCCGCCAGGTATGAGCACAACGGCAACTCCGAGCGCCACCCCTATGAATATGCTGGCAATGGGTCCAGCTATCGATATCCTGAACTCTATGTCTGGATCTATCTCCTCCATGTCTATCACAGAGGCGCCCCCTATCGGCAGCAGTATTATCTTCTTCACACCTATGCCGTTGCGCTTTGATGTTATCGAGTGCGCCAGCTCGTGGAGCAGGACGCATATGAAAAGAAGGACTATGACTGCAAAAAGGTAGAGGCTCAGCACAAGCGAGAATACAAGAAGGAGTACGAAGCTCCAGTGCAGCTGTATCTTTATTCCTGATATGCTGCCTATGTAAGGCGATATGTTAACCATGGGAATACCTTTCAGGCAAGACTTAAATTAGTTCTAAAATATAAAAATACGTGCCCATTACAGACAACGGCGAAATAAAATTCGTATACGGATCGCCTGCGATGGCCGTCGGCAGAGGAAAACGCTCCGCCATAGTTGTTGGAGACATACACATAGGGATGGAGTCAAAGCTCCGCAAGCTTGGCATACACCTGTACGACATGTCGGCTTCTATGGCGCGCGACATACTCCGCATAGCCTCCGAATTTGGCACATCCAGGGCGATACTGCTAGGCGATATAAAAGACCAGGTGCTTAGGCCCGAGTCGTCCGAGCGTTTTGCAGTTTCAAACTTCTTCAACATCCTTTCGCCACTCGACATAACTGTGGTGCGCGGAAACCACGATGCATACCTGTCCGATATGCTTTCGGTGCCTATCGTGGACGAGCTGACTACCGGAAGCTTTTCCTTCACTCACGGGAATTCGTGGCCCTCTGAAAAGGCTATGCAGTCCAAGTATCTCATAACCGCGCACAACCACGCTGCGCTTTCCATAAAGGATCTTAACGGGGCGGTGTACTCAAGGAAGGCGTGGGTCGTAGCGGGCATCAATCCCGAAGAGGCGCATAGACGCTACCACAAATTCAACAAGGACATAAAGCTTGTAATAATGCCTGCATTCAACGACATGATACTTGGCCATCCTGTAAACGAAGGAGAATCGCGCGGACTCGGGCCGCTGCTCCAGAACAGGGTGTTTGAAACAGAGACAGCGTCTGTATACTCGCTGGAGGGCCAATACTTCGGCACCATCTCCGAGCTCAGGAAAAAGCAGTAGCAGCTCACTTCTGCCTTATTATTGTTATAGGTATGACTCCCTTTTCGAACTCCAGCTCCGCCAGATTCAGCGGGTCGACAATTCCCTCCGGGACTTTTATCAGCGGCGGCGCGCCGTATGCGAGCTGCAAAGCTCTTGCCCCTATAACCCTCGCCTTTTCGAACTTTGTATATTCTTTCATTCAAATGACCTTCATATCGGATTTGGCTGGAACCTCTCCTTCACGTCGTGCATCTCTGACTGGACCTTGAGCTTCCACTCCTTGAAGCCCTCCGTGCTTTTCGGATACCTGCTATAGAGCTCGTCGAAGGTTTTCATTTTCCTCACAGTGTATATGAGGTTTGAGAATGCCTTTATGTTGGCGGCCCCCTTCAGCGCTATTTTGAACTTTGAAGCCAGGCTCAGCTCAGGTATGCGCCCGTAGCTGAGGTCCACCGCCTCCTTCTCTGTTATGAACATCTTCATTCCGTAATTGAGCAGGTCGTTGTTGAGCGACTGCAGGTACACCCTGAACGCCTCAAGCCCGGCGGTCTTCTTGCCGTACTCCTCGTTGAAATCGAGGTTGTACTTCCAAAGCGCCTTTATGCTTGTGTCGCCGTTCTTCGCAGCTCTTGCCGCATTTATGCCGCCAAGTATTCCAGATACCATCGCAGGGCCAATACCCCCGGCACTTATGGGGTTGGGCATCGCCATGCTGTCCCCTACTCCTATGTAGCCATTGTACACTAGGGATTCCATCTGCCTCCTTACCGCGACGGACCAGTAGCCCTTCCCATTCATGTTCTCGTTGTCCAGTTTCACGTTCTTTATCACTGGATTATACTCCACGTAAGCGTCCATGAGAGAGTGCAGGGTGTCCTTCTTGCCGAGCTTCTTGTTTCTCGTTTCCAGGCTCCTCTTCTGTACGCCCAGACCTATGTTCACCCTGTTCCCGTTCTTCGGGAACACCCATCCATAACCCCCAGGGGCAAGCTCCTGGTTGAGGTGTATTATCGCATTCTTGGGATCGTAATATCTCGGGTCCTCATGATCAGGCTCAAATGAGTATATATACCTCCCTGTAGACTCAATGTCGTCTATGTCTATCATTCTGTCAACGTATTCGTTCTCCGGTAGTTTCCTCCTGAGCGTTGTCGCTATGCCGAGTGCATCGACCACGACCTTTGCCATATACTTGGCGTGCGAGGTATCCTTGTCCTTGCCGAAGACGCCAACTACGCTGTTGGACTCTATTATCGGCCCTTCCACCTCAAACTTTGGCACGTATTCGGCGCCCTGCTTTATTGCGTACTCAAGCAGTTTCCTCTCGAAAAGAGGTCTGTTGAGCACATAGCCCTCTCCATCAAATATGAACTTGGATTCAAGGTCCGGAGATAGTGCGAGCACCCCGTCTACCTTTTTGTCGAGCTCAGGATAGCCGAAGCTCAGTCCCTTGGCATTGTCGCGTATGTACTTCAGGTGGCTTTCTGCCACTGCATCTCCGCAGACCCATCCCCAATTGGTCTTCTTTCCTGCGGTGTCAATGTCATTCCTGTCAAGGAGCAACACCTTAGCGCCTTCACGTACCGCCATCGCCGCGGCGAGGGTGCCGCCCATTCCAGAGCCTGCTACAATTACATCGTAGTAATTCTCATTCATGAAATGCACTTTAGACTTGTGTAATATAATACGAAAAGCCCAGCATTATACTAATATACAGATATTTATTTATATATGTGGGCGTGCTTGAGGCACGATTTACGGAATGGCGGCGGCGTATGCCGTATCCTTGTGCGGGGGGTGAGATTCGAACTCACGAAGGTGCTAGACCACAGGATCTTAAGTCCTGCGCATTTTTCTGTGGCCGTCAGACCAAACCAGACTCTGCCACCCCCGCGATCAAGCATACATCGAAGGTCCTGTGTCATCCAACGACTTTTTGTAAGTTTCGTGCGTCTCCTTGGTCTTCTTCATAATATCCTTGACCTTTGACTCCACGAGCTTCGCCTCCTTGTCAAGTTCCGCAGTGTCTATGTCTACCCCCAGTATGCTGTTCATGCTCTTTATGGCAAGCACTGCGTATTCCGGGTCTATGAGCGCCGGGTTTATAGGCACCAATATGTTTATATCATCCATGTTGTCGTTCATTGCCATTCCAAGTATAAGCGCGTTTACTCCTGTGGCCATGCCGTCTCCTATCGGCTTAAGCCCGTTCTTCTCTATCACGTCCTTCACAAGCTTCTTTGAGGAAGCCACGCCGAAAACGTCCTTGGGCACCTCCTCCTGCTGTGTTGGTATGCCGCTTATCGAGACGACCCTGTCTACCCCTCCCTTCTTTATGATGTCCGAATAGACCGCGTTGCTGAGCTCGAAAGTCATCTCAATCGGGATTGCGAATTCAGCGAAAATTGTCACAAGCTTCAATTTTTCCGATATGTAAATCCTCACAGGGTGCATAGGAACGTCGTCGTGTATCGAGATCAGCGGAGGGAACTTGTCGCTCTCCAGATATCCTATATTTTCCATCCCAAGCTTCTCTACAAGGTAGTTTATTGCCATCGGGCCGACAAGCCCAGCTCCGGGGAAACCCTCTATAAACGTGTATCCGTCAAGATTCTTTTTCTGCATTTTTATCTCTATCATAAAAGCACTAATACTGATTTTGCGCCAAGCTTTAAATAGTTGTGCAAAATACCTGGACCCGGCAAGACGCAAGCATCTGCAGCTGCTTGGCTTGAGCCTGTCGAGGGAGTGTCTTTTAAGTGTCGACGGTCTTCCGACGGAGTTCTGACGATAGCTATATAAATTTATAGAATGATATGAAAACGGTGAATTAAATGGCAGAGAGAGTAGGAAGAGAAAGAGTAGACAGGGAAGACGGCTATCTTTACTATCTTGGTAAGGACGGCGCAGTATGGAAGTCTCCGATGAGGTCCAACCCGCGCGGAAGAAAGGGCAAGGTGAGCTCGGAGAAGATCCAGAGAGAGGAAGGGTACCTGTACTTCATAGACAAGAATGGGTACGTTGCAAGGACAAAGATGAACAGGAGGGGCAGGCAGAGCAAGCCGAAGGCAAAGAAGGCTTCAAAGAGCATGAGGGCAAAGCCCCAGAAGAGGAGGAGAAGGTAAAGCCTTCTTCCCTCATTCGAAAACCATAACGCTACCTTTGGCTATCCTTTCTTTTCCTATCGTGCCTGAAACGAATTCCACCACGTATGCTGCTTTTCCATTCGGAGTGTAAGTCCTGCACTTGAAAAACGACCTGCATGGCGCAGCATTCTCCACAAAGTCCACTACTTTTTTATCGCTGCCAAGCCAGACAATGTCGATGCTGAAGTTCATGTTCAGCATCCATATGCCGTACCTGCCTGCCGTATCGAACTTGAACAGCATGCACTCCCGGCTTTCCAATTCATGCCTGAACATCAGCCCTATGCTCCTTTTCGTAGGGCTGTCGGCTATGATGGCGCTGTATGCGGATTTCCCAATGTGCAGCTCCTCCGTTGAATATTTCTGCCTCCTGTAAATCGCCTTCATCACCGCTGAGAAGAGCAAACTATCCCTCTGTTATCGAAAGGCTCTGCTCCCTCATAAATTGCTGGAGGTAGAAGGTGCTTCCAGTTCCCTTTCCTGTCAGCCCGCTGCCCTTCCATCCTACGAAAGTGTGCAGGCCGACTATGGCTCCAGTAGTAGCGCTGATGCTCCTGTTTATGTACACCACCCCGGATTCGATTGCGTTGGAGAATTGCTTTATCTCCTTTCTGTTCCTGCTGTACAACCCTGCAGTGAGCCCGTAATCTGTGTCATTCGCCATGCGCAAGGCTTCGTCGAATGTTTTGTATCCGACGATTGCGAGTATCGGTACAAAAAGCTCATTGTGAACCAGCTCATTCGAATGCTGCAGCTCTGCCAGCACCGGTTCGACATAATAGCCGTCCAGCCCCACATCTACCCTTTTCCCTCCGTAAAGCAGCTTTCCCGTATTCTTTATCCTGTCTACCGATTCCACATACCTCTTGTAGGCGCTCTCGCTTATCAGCGGGCCCATATAGATGTCCTTGTTGAGGGGGTTGCCGACGCGCATCCCCCTTACTTTTTCTATAAGCTTGCTTATGAAGACCTCCTTGACACTTTCATCGACGTAGACTCTAGAAAGTGCGCTGCACTTCTGACCGGCAAATCCGAATGCGGCTCCTGCAACGCCCTTCACCGCTGCATCAATGTCAGCATTTTTTGAGATTATTGCGGGGTTCTTGCCCCCCATTTCCACGACAAAAACCTTCTGCATTCCCCTCCCGAAACTCCTCGATATCATGTTGAGGCCAGTGTTTCTGGATCCAGTGAACGCTATGCCCGCTACGTTCTTGTTCATCGCCAGCTCGTCCCCGACTTCCGAACCCGGGCCTGTTACGTAGTTGAAAACTCCCGGGGGCAGGCCAGCTTCGCGCAAAAGTTTGTACAGCATGAGCTCTACTAGCATCGTCATGTTGTCAGTTGAGGACGGCTTGAATACTACTGTGTTGCCGGTTATCATGGCCCCTATGCTCATTCCCATGGATATTGAGACTGGGAAATTGAATGGCGCTATTATGCCGAACACACCGTACGGCTTCATTGATATTATGACCTTCTCGGATTCGGACGGGGCGCCCTGGAAACCAGCACTCACGTTGGCTTTGCTGCCGCCGAGCAGGGTCTTCCTTGAATAGCCCTTGTTTGCAAGGAGCTCTCCTGCGTAATACCTGGCAAAGTCTATTGCCTCGTCAACTTCGCCTATCGACTCGTATACAGACTTGGCGTTTTCATAGCTCAGCGCAGCAGCGATGGTAAATTTGTTTTTTGAAACCAAGTCTGCGAACTTCGAGAATATCGCCGCCCTTTCCTTGTAGCCTGTATCCTTCCATTCTGCGAAGGCTGCGTTGGCAACCTCAATCGCCTTCTGCGCATCTTCCCTCCTGCCTTTTTGAAATCTCCCTATCACTATGCTCCTGTCGACTGGGGACCGCTCCTCAAGAAGACCGTCAGCCTTTACCTCCATGTTGCCTATGTACATTGGGTGTGTCTTTCCGAAATCCGCTTTCACCACTGCTATCGCATCCTCGAAAAGTTTGTGGAATTCGCTTTCCCTTCCCTGCTCTATAAAATTCTTGTACGTAAATTCGTTCCTAAAAGCCGCTCTAGGCATTATAGCACCGTATAAATATGTGTGCTAACGTTATAAAACCATACACTGGAATTGTTACGCAATGTTGCGCGCAAAAAGCCAGCGTCAATGCGCATACGGAGAACCAGTCTCTCTTTTTGCTTGCATAACCTTTAAATAACATCACCGACACTTTTATAACCGAGTTATAAAGGTGCTCTATTGACTGCTCAAAAAGAGGAATTCGTCGGGTCCAATGATGAAGAGTATCTTGAAAGGTACGGCTTCAGCGACAAGATAGAATACAAATACAAGACTGCAAAGGGGTTATCCGAGGACATAGTGAGGGAGATATCCAGGATAAAGGAGGAGCCCGAGTGGATGCTTGAGAAAAGGCTCACTGCGTATAAAGTGTTCGAGCAGAAGCCAACTCCTTCATGGGGTGCAGACCTCAGCAAGATAGACTTCAATGACATATTCTACTACATGCGCCCCACAGACAAGAAGGGCAGTACATGGGACTCTGTTCCAGAGGACATAAAGCGCACTTTTGACAAGCTGGGCATACCTGAAGCCGAAAAGAAGTTCTTTGCCGGTGCGGAGGCGCAGTACGATTCAGAAGTTGTGTATCACAACATAAGAGAGGACCTCCAGAAGCAGGGGGTCATATTCACAGATACAGACACTGCGGTAAAATCATATCCGGAACTGATGAAGAAATACTTCGGCACAGTAATACCGCCGTCAGATAACAAATTCGCGGCTCTGAACACGGCAGTGTGGTCAGGCGGGTCGTTCATTTACATACCAAAGGGGATAAAGGTAACAATCCCGCTCCAGGCGTATTTCAGGATAAATTCGGAGAAGGCGGGTCAGTTTGAGCGCACCCTCATAATAGCGGACGAAGGTTCGGAAGTCACTTACATAGAGGGCTGCACCGCCCCAATATACATGAGCTCGTCCTTGCACTCAGCTGTGGTGGAGCTCGTAGCACACAAAGACGCACACATACGCTACGTAACCATACAGAACTGGTCCAAGAACGTTTACAATCTTGTAACCCAGAGGGCTTTCGCGTACGAGAATGCCTACGTCGAATGGATAGATGGCAACATAGGCAGCAAGATAAACATGAAATATCCAAGCGTCTACCTGAAAGGAAGAGGTGCAAGGGGAGAGGTGCTTTCGATAGCAGTCGCAGGCGAGCATCAGGTGCAGGACTCGGGAGGCAAGATATTGCATCTGGCTCCAGACACAACATCAAAGATAATATCGAAGAGTGTATCAAAGGGCTCCGGAGTTGCATCCTACCGCGGTCTGATATACGTCGGAAAGGACGCATCAAACACAAAATCCACTGTGCGCTGTGACGCGCTTCTCATGGACGATAATGCGAAGACCAACACATACCCGTACATGGAGGTGTACCGGGACGACGCTACGATAACGCACGAGGCCACAGTGGGCAAGATAGGGGACGAGGAACTGTTCTACCTCATGTCCAGGGGCATAAGCGAGGAGGATGCGCTAACGATGATAGTCCTCGGCTTCATAGAGCCCCTCACAAAAGCGCTTCCAATGGAGTACTCGCTGGAGCTTAAACGCTTGATAAAGCTTGACACGTCAAATTCTGTCGCATAGGCGTTAAAATGAGCGTATACGAAACGATGGTAAATGAGTCGAAGGAACTGTACAGGTCGCTGCCAGAGGAGAGCAACGAGCTCTTCAAGAGGCGGTTTGTACCTATAGGGCTTCCTCAATCGATTGCAGCCAACACGGCTTCAGAAGTGAGCGCAGATCTCGGCAAGCTGCCTCTTAAGTTCGACGCAGTGATATCCGGTAATGGCTGCAGGTCAATGTCAAAATCAATACGCATTGCAGAAGCCGGCTCTAAGGAATACATGGATGCAATAAGTTCCAGGGTATACGACCCAAGAGCAGACAAGTACTCGTCGTTCATAAACGCTTCGTCATCAAGCGCCATCATGGTAGACATATCTAATGCTTCGACAAGGAGACTGAACCTTTTCTTCTCCACAAATTCCGACATATGCACGCAGGTTTTCATAAAAGCTGCGGACAATTCCGAATGTGAAATCACAGAATGGCATTCCTCCTCTGACCACCCGGGCTCAGTAAACGGCGTTATAAATGAGATCGTAGCAAGCCCATATTCAAGAATTGCAGTAAATATCGTACACAATGAACCCTCTGCGGCAAAAGTTCTTAACGTTTCGAAGGCTGTTGCCATGGACAACGCCCAGGTTACAGTAAACTACGTCTATCTTGGGGGGGCATCTACCAAATCAAGGAATTACCTCCTTGCATCCGGGTATTCCTCTAGCATCATTGCGAACGAGTTCGCACTCGCTCAATCGGAGCAGAAGTATGACATCAACACATCAATAATAAATGAGGCGGAGTCCAGCACGGCAAGGCTTACCTCTAAGGCAGTAGTGTCAGACAATGCGGTGTGCTTCCTAAAAGGCTTTTCAAAGATAAACCATGGTGCGAAGGATTCACGTTCATTCGTTGAAGAACGCGGACTAATAATAGAAAAAAGCGCAAAGCTCGAGTCCATACCGTCAATGTCAATAGACGAGAGCAGGGTAAAGGCATCCCACTCGTCAGCTATGGCGCCTCTGGACCCGGATACGATCTTCTACCTAAATTCGCGCGGCATCGATTTCAAGACTGCACGCATGCTTATAATAAGCGGATTCAGCATATCGCAGCTTGCGAAGATAAGCGACGACATGCTAAAAGTGGCTCTATCTTCGATAGTGTCCTCAAGGTCTGCAGGCACCGAGGGGATAGGCAAGACTCCGAACATCGTGAGCCGCGACATGTGGATCCCATCGGCAAGCCATACAACCATACAAAAGCACAAGGATCTTGAGCAGGTGTGAAAATGCAGAGAAAGCTAACTTCGTACGAGAATGTGATGGCTAATTTTCTGCCTGCATTCAGATTTCGGGCGGCTGGAATAATGGCAAAAGAATACAGGATCAACCAGCAGCTCTCGGCAAATCTGCTCGGGGTGACGCAGGCTTCAATAAATAAATATCTCAATGGCAGGGTTTCAGACAAGGTAAAACGGATTGGGCTACACATAGATGCGGATTCCGTAAGGGCTTTCATCGAGGATGCGGAATCTGGCAAGACCCGCGATGCCAAGCGCGAGATCTGCAGGATGTGCCAAAGCTATAGAAGCTTCGACTGCTCCCTAATAATTAAATGATGCTGTGTGATAAAATGATTCTGGAGATAAAAGACCTATCGGTGGAAATTGCTGGCAAGGAAGTGATACAGAACCTCAATCTTACAATAAGGACCGGAGAAAAGCACGTGCTTATGGGTCCGAATGGCTCGGGGAAGACCACTCTTGCAAAAGCCATATTCGGCCATCCTTCTATAAAAATAACATCTGGCGACATACTGGTAGATGGGAAGAGCATAAAGGCACTGACCCCTGACAAGCGCGCTGCAGCAGGGCTTTTCCTAGGTTTCCAGAATCCAGTCGAGATAGACGGTGTTGGGTTTGTGAGCTTTCTGCGCGCGGCAAAAGATGCTCTTTCGCCTTCCGAATCAAATACGCGAGAGCTTATGCAGGCAATAAAATCATCGACAGAGAAGCTTAAAGTCGGAGACAGCCTTATAGGAAGATCGCTCAATCAGGGCTTCTCTGGGGGAGAAAAGAAAAAAGCCGAAGTCCTCCAGATGGCTGTCCTCAAACCTAAAATAGCAATCCTTGACGAACCTGATTCAGGCCTTGACGTCGACGCGGTAAACATAGTCTCGTCCAACATAAACGATCTTGCCAGGGAAAACGCGATGGGCCTCCTCATAATAACGCACTATAGCAGGGTTCTATCATACATCGATGTGGACTACGTGCACGTAATATCAAAAGGCAAGATAGTGTTCGAGGGCGGCAAGGAAGTAATAAAGCAGATAGAGGATGGCGGCTATGAAAAGCTGCTAGAAGGTGCATAATATGTCCGTCGAAGAGCTGAACCCATCAGAGATAAAGAAGGATTTTCCAATATTTGGCAATGCCGTAAATGGGAAGCGGCTCGTCTATCTGGATAGCGCGGCTACGTCACAGAAGCCCAAGCAGGTAGTTGATGCCATAGTAAACTACTACTACAGCTTCAATGCGAACATACACCGCGGCATATACAAGATATCCGAGCAGGCTACCGAGGAATACGAGCGTTCAAAGGAAAAAGTTGCAAGGTTCGTGAACGCAGAGAACGGGAAAAACATAATATACGTGCGCAATACCACGGAGGCACTCAATACTGTAGCGTTAACATTCGGCGAGCACAACATTGCGAAGGGCGACCACATACTGATATCGGATATGGAGCATCACAGCAACATAGTGCCATGGCAGCTTCTTGCAAAGCGCAAATCTGCCATACTGGATTTCGTCCCTCTAAAGGACAATGCCTTCATTGACATCCCTTCCTACGAAAAGCTGCTCGAGAACAACCCTAAGATCGTCTCGCTCACGCATGTTTCGAATGTGCTTGGCACCATAAATGAAATAAAGAAGCTCACTTCCATGGCTAAGAAGGCCGGCTCAACAGTTGTAGTAGACGGTGCGCAGTCTGTCCCGCATATGCCAGTGGACATATCCGACATGGGATGCGATTTTTTTGCTTTTTCATCGCACAAGATGCTTGGGCCTTCCGGCGTAGGCGTATTATACGGCAAAAAAGAGCTGCTTGAAACTACAGAACCGCTTTTCGGCGGAGGCGACATGATAAGTTCTGTAAGGAGGTCAGGATCTGAGTGGAACGAGATACCCTGGAAGTTCGAGGCTGGCACACCCAACATAGAAGGAGCAATCGGCTTGGGTGCAGCTATAAACTATCTTGAAGGAATAGGGATGCAAAAGATAAGAAATCATGAGAAATCCCTTACAGGATACGCAATGGAAGCAATTTCAAGAATTCCAGGAGTTGAAACTTACGGCCCTGCTCCGGGAATGGAGTCGGAGCGCGGCGGAGTGATATCCTTCGGCCTTAATGGCGTGCACCCGCATGACGTATCACAGATATTCGACAGCGAGGGCATAGCAATAAGAGCAGGTCACCACTGTGCCATGCCTCTTGTAACAGAGGTCCTGCGCAAGGGCGCAGTATCGCGCATGAGCTTTTACATATACAATGACGAGAACGACGTAGACGCCGCAATAGCAGCAATAAAAAAGGTAAAGAGCATATTCCACATAAGCTGAGTGTGTCAAATGAGCGAAATAGACGACCTCTACATGGAGGACATAATATCAAATTACGAACATCCGCATAACCGCGGCAGCATAAGCAACGCATCCGCTGAATTCCACGGACATAATCCCGTATGCGGAGACGACATACGAATCTATGTAACGATAAAGGATGGCAGGGTGGAGGACGCCAAGTTCGACGGTGACGGCTGCTCCATAAGCATCGCTTCTGCAAGCATGCTCACCGATTACATAAAAGGAAAGACGCTTGACGAGATAGAGCGCATGGATGTCGATACCATAAGGAAGCTGCTAAACATAGATCCTGGCCCTGTGCGCCTGAAATGCGCCACGCTCTCCTTAAAAACATTGAAGGGAGCGGTATTCCTTTTTGAGCACAAGCCGAACGACACGGACAATCTATAGCCCTATGACAAATACGACCCGTTTGTTGTGCGCTCCCCTGCTCTCATAGGATTCTAGCCTTATTCTGCCTATCTCAGAGGTATTGGAGACATGCGTACCGCCGTCAAGCTGCATGTCGAATCCCTCTATGTCTATCACCCTTATAGTTTCAAGCTTTTTCAACAGCTCGTTCCCGGGAAGAGTCCTGGAAAGGTTCGGTATTGCCGCCGCCTCGTCTACAGAAAGAAACTTCTGCGAAACTGCGTGCTTCTCATCTATGACAGCCTGCGCCTTTGCGGCAATCTCATCAGCTTTTTGCTTATCCATCATAGGTATGTCGAAATCCATTCTTGCCCTGTCCTGATATATCTGGCCTCCAGTTACCTTCCCGCCATAATATTTCTCCACTACCCCGTCTACTATGTGCAGAAGGGTGTGGTATTTCATATGTGCGTATCTCCTATTCCAATCTATCTCTCCCTTTACGGCGAGTCCAGGAGCCAACGAAACTTCTTTTTCAGGCAGATGTATTATTCTGTCGCCATCCTTCCTTACATCAATTATGTTTATCCTAGAACCATCTACGGTCAATGTTCCGACATCGCATGGCTGTCCTCCTCCTGTTGGATAAAATGCAGTCCTGTCCAGCTCTATCCCGCCATCTGCTGCGACTATAGTTGCATCGAACGCCTTCATATACTGGTCTTTCCAGAAAAGCTTTTCAACCATCTACTCACTCAGAGACTCTCTAATCATCACAAGTCAGAAATACCTTGTCTCATCATCTTGGCAGATTTCCCATACAAGTTATAAAACGCTTTTGCTAAGTTACCAGAAAGTAAATTGCCACAATCATTACAACCGATAGTGCAAGCTTCCTCTTCATAGCGGATTCTCCGAATAGCAGCCCTCCGCCAACTACCGTTATGAGAACGTCGGCTCCATTCCTCAACGGCGATGCAACGCTAACAAAGGTCCCTGCCAGCGCGAAATAGTATGTTGCCCTATAAGCTACTGTCAATGCGCTTATCGCTATAATGGGTATTTTGTATCTCGACAAGTTCTGCGCAATCTCCTTAACTCCACCGTACCGTATGCTTATGTAAACCATCATGTTAGCCGCTATGAAAAATTCAGCCAGGACCAGATAAGTAAGGGGTTGCACAGTATACAGCGTGTATTTCATCAGTATGCCGGCCACCGCCATCAGCACCATATCCAAAATTAGGTAGTAAATATACTTTTTATCGGCAAATCCGCTCCGTTTGCTCCCTGACCTAAACATCATCATGTAAACCGCTGCCACTATTATCACTATGCTCGCATACTGGATGATTGTAAGCTGCTCCCCGAGCAGGATGAAAGCGAAAATTACTATCAAGAGCTGCGGGACCGAGCTGAACAGCGGCGACGCTATGCTTATGTTCCCATGCTTGTAGACCCGCGCAGTGAGCACGTAGGTGATAGTGGAGAAGAAGCTTACTGCATATATCAGCCCTACGTCCACAAGGCTGATTTTGAAGTTTGTGAACGGTATGAAAACGAGGGCCATGACGGCAGTCACAAGTGAAAAGCTTGCGGTGTACGCCGTTGCGTGCTCGCTTTTGAGGACACGTTTTTCTATCAGGCTTGAGACCGCCATCACTACTCCGGATAAGATGATCAGGAAGTAGAGGTACAGCATTCATGCACCTAGCTGCTGTTGCTGATGTTCTTTATCTGCGAATAGAGTGCCTTGCTCGCATTGTACGAATTGGTGGAGTTCGTGTACAGCCTGTTTATCGTAAGCCAGATCTCCTTAAGCTTTGCTATTCCTGCGCTGTAGTTCTTAGAGCCAGAAAGCAAGCTCGACACTACACTGTTGTTCGTATGGTTCTCAGACCACGCTATGAACGAGCTCTGGTTCATATATTCCGTTATGTTGTAGAATTGCTCCGTGCCATTAAGGCTCAGCGGCAGGCTCGTGTTCGTTGACTTTATTTTGTTCACGGAATAATTCCGGAACTGGCTGCTGGTTATCACAAGATATACAAACGCCACCACTATCACAAAAGCGATTATGCGTTTCAGCATGCCCCCTTTCTTGTTTGCCATATGCCCACTATTTTTGCTTTACGATTTCCAGCTAAAAGCTTTATGCATATGCGTCTCGTGATAGTCCCGGCAGGATTCGAACCTGCGTAGCAGGGTCCAAAGCCCTGCGTCCTTGGCCTCTAGACGACGGGACTGCCAAGGATTCGCGATATATGGTTTAATGTAAAAGGTTTATAATATTGTTTGCAAAGTATATATGCTTCCTACATGCGTGATTCCGATGCTGAAGTTCAAGACTACCGCAGACGTGAAGGTGCCTTCCGCGCTCATAGACCAGGTTATAGGGCAGAAGAACGCAGCATCCATAATAAAAAAGGCAGCCAAGCAGCGCAGGAATGTCCTGCTTATAGGCGAACCCGGAACCGGCAAAACGATGCTGGCGCAGGCAATGGCTGAGATGCTTCCAGTGACCGAGCTCGAGGATGTCCTGGTGTACCGCAACACCAACGATGAGAACCAGCCAATCATAAAGGTCGTGAAGACCTATCCTGACGGGGTAAAGAAGGATGCGGATGGCCAGGGCAGGCAGATACTGAAGGAGGAACGCATGAAGAACAGGATGAACCTCAACCGCGGCACATCATATGTAACGCCACTGATACTCGCTTTCGTAATAATACTTTTCGCGCTTTCGCTCACCAACATATTCAAGGGATACGAGATAATAGTGCTGGCCGCCCTGATATTGGGCGTAATGATATTTGGTTCTATGCTGCTTTTCATGAGCGGCTTCTCGCGCCGTATGCCAATACCAGGCATGCCTAATGAGCAGAACGAGCCAAAGCTCATAGTCGACAATACTGGGATGTCGCATGCGCCTTTCATAGATGCGACAGGCGCCAAGGCGGGTGCGCTCTTCGGCGACGTCAGGCACGACCCGCTGCAGACAGGCGGCCTTGGAACTCCGGCGCATCTCAGAGTCGAGAGCGGCGCGATACACAAGTCGAACAAGGGAGTGCTATTTGTCGATGAGGTCTCAAGCCTTGTGATGAGGTCGCAGCAGGAGCTTCTCACGGCTATGCAGGAGAAGAAATACACGATAACAGGCCAGAGCGAGATGAGTTCAGGAGCGCTTGTCAAGACAGAGCCAGTGCCATGCGATTTCATACTTGTGGCTGCCGGCAACATACAGGATATACAGCACATGCATCCCGCATTAAGGTCCAGGATACGCGGGTACGGATACGAGGTATACATGGACTCCACGATGGAGGATACCGCAAAGAACCGCGACGCCATAATACAGTTCATAGCGCAGGAAGTTGCAAAGGACGGCAAGATACCGCATTTTGACAGGTCCGCGGTGGAAGAGATGCTCGAGGAGGCCCGCAGGCGTGCGGGAAGGAAGGGCAGGCTAACCCTTGTTCTGAGGGACCTCGGAGGGCTTCTTCGCGCCGCTGGAGACCTTGCCGTAGAGCGCAACAAGAAGTTCGTTACTGCGAAGGAGGTGGAGGACGCAAAGCTGCTTGCTTCGCCCATAGAGGCGCAGGTGGTTTCGCAGCACATAGAGAACAGGAAGGATTATCGCGTGTTCAACACTTCAGGTTTTGCGGTTGGAAAGGTCAACGGTCTCGCAGTAGTCGGCGGCAGCTCGACTTATGCCGGGCTTGTAATACCGATAGTTGCGGAGGTCACTCCCGCAAGCTCCAGATCAGAGGGCAAGTTCATCCCAACCGGCAAGCTGGGCAAGATAGCAACCGAAGCAGTGAAGAACGTCAGCGCAGTGATAAAGAAGCACATGGGCAAGGACGTCGCGAATTACGACATGCACGTGCAGTTCCTGCAGACCTACGAGGGCATAGAGGGCGACAGCGCGAGCATATCAGTTGCGATAAGCATAATATCTGCGATGGAGAACCTTCCTGTCGACCAGTCGATAGCAATGACAGGATCCCTTTCGGTGCGCGGCGAAGTCCTTCCAGTAGGTGGTGTTACCAGCAAGATTGAGGCCGCGCTCGCAGCTGGAATAAAGAGCGTAATCATACCTGCAAGCAACAAGGGCGATGTATACTTGAGCAAGCCCAATCTGAAGAGGATACGCCTGATACCGGTAAAGACGCTTGACGAGGTCATGAAGTATGCGTTCAAGCAGTCGACACGCCGCGACGAGATAATCAGGGAGCTCAAAAAGAACAGAAAAGGATGATTTCTTGCCAAAGAACACAGATTCTACCCCGTCTGAGAAGCTTGAGGAATTCGGGCGGAGCATACTGAACGACGTTAAGAAGGGCTCCAACCCAAGGTTCATCACTGCTGTAAGATCCAGGTCAAACGTGGTGTACGAGGAGAAGGAGGGCTACCTGACTCTCGGCGGCGCCCAGGAGGAGAGAAATTTCATAAACATAGCGCAGTCAAAGCGCTTCATGCAGACTACTGCCATAGCGGCAAAATGCCACCAGTTCATCAGGGAAAACCTTCATACTACAATAAGGGGTCTCTTCTACCAGCTTAAATATTCGCTGGGAGAGGACGTCGATGAAAACATATTCAACGAGCAAAGCGAGTCCAACCCGCTCATAGAGGATCTTGAAGCATCGCTAGGGATAAAGAGGGAGGATCTGAATCTGAACGCAAACAGGAAGGGCGTGCTCGCTGGCAACATGCGCGTGATGGACAGCTTCGGCGGCGAGCAGTTGGAAATAGATGCCAGCAAGCAGGGAAGGAGCGGCTGGGCGATACCAAGCGACGTCGACAACGACATACAGTTTGTCGACGTGAAGGCCAAGTACGTGCTTGTCATAGAGAAGGATGCAATATGGCAGAGGCTCAACGAGGACGGATACTGGAAGAAGGAGAACGCGATAATAATATCGCCACAGGGACAGGCTGCGAGGGGCGCCAGGAGGCTGATACGCAAGCTTTCAGACATGGGCCTCCCGATATACGTCTTCAACGACTGCGACGCTTGGGGATGGTACATATACTGGACGATAAAGACCGGAAGCATGAACCTCGCCTACATAGGGAAGGACATAGCCACCCCGAAAGCGAAGTTCATAGGTGTCACCATGTCAGATCTTGAGCACTATGAGTTCCTGAACAAGCTCACCATGAGGGCCAGCGAGGTTGACCTCAAGAGAGCTCAGGAAATGCTCTCGTATCCATGGATCAGCAAGCATAAGGAGTGGGCTGAAGAGCTCAAGAAAGTG
Source organism: Candidatus Martarchaeota archaeon (assembly GCA_023474385.1). The sequence goes on from JAMCYB010000011.1 coordinate 57,259, forward strand.
CTTAAGACAAAGACCAAGCTCGAGCAGGACACACTTCAGGGCCCAAGGCTCACTTTTGTTGGTGAGTATCTGAGGGAGAAGATAAGCAATAAGGAATTCCTGCCGTAATTAACGAAAATATGCGAGGAGTCAGACTATTATCGCGGGGTGCACGTCGTTCATCCCAAGCTTCTTGAGCGTCTCCTCCGGATTGTAGTAGTAGTCCCTGACGACCTGGCTTATCTGCTTCATGTCCCTTATCCCGTACTTGTTCATGTTCTCCAGTATTGCCGCCCTTGTGACCTCCTCAGCGAGTATGTCCCCTGGATTTACGCCTATCGCCTTGGAGAGCGCATCCCTGTATGTTACGCTCGGGAGTATCTGGGCTGCCTGGTGCGTCTTATAGTCATATTTGTACAAATCGGAGAGCAGTATCTTTGTCTCCATGCCGCTCACCTCGGAGATCTGCACGACCTTCCTGTAGGGCTTCCCCTTCATGTACACCTGCGAGAGCACGAATAGTACGTCTATTGCGGGTATTATTTCAGTGGGCACGTTCATAGGCTCGTTCTCCAGCCTGTTTACAATGTCCCTTGTCGATGATGCATGTATCGTGCTCATGGAATTCTTTCCTATGTTCATTGCGGTTACCATGTCCTTGGCTTCCGCGCCCCTCACCTCGCCGATTATTATCATGTCCGGTCTCATCCTGAGCGTATTCTTGACGAGCTCCTGCATCGTAAGCTCCTCGCTGGTCTCAAGCCTTACGCAGTTCTCCTGGGTAGTAGTGTCGAGTTCATACGTTTCTTCTATGGTCACTATCCTCTGTTCAGGCCTAAAGAAAGAGAACATCGCGTTTAGCATCGTGGTCTTTCCAGCCGCAGGCATTCCGCCGAATAGTATGTTGGCAGGCCTCGCCTTGAAACCGTCCACATAGACCCAGAGCCTTGCCGCTATGCTGTAGTCTATTACGCCTAGGTTTATCAGGTCTATTATGCTCAGCGCCTTCCCCTTGAAGTTCCTTATCGTTATGTCGTATCCGAGCGGCGAGGACACTATGTTTGCCCTGCTCCCGCTTGGCATGTGAACATCTAATATGTTTCCCTTGGCAGCTGAATTGGTCGCGTACGCCCTAAGCTTTTTGACGAATACGTTCAGCTCCTCGATATTCTCGAAAGCCTTGTCGAGCATCTTCTCGCCCTGCTGCGAGTGGTAATAGAATATGCTCTGTGTGTTGTTTACCATTATGTCCTCAACAAACTGGTCGGTAACGAGCTTGTCTATCGGTGAAAGGTCGTTGATGTCCCTGAAGATCTCGCCTACTTCGTCCTCGCTGATATCCCCCTTTATCGACTTCGCCACATTTTTTACGAGTTCGTACTTTTTCTGGTCGCTCTTCAAGTTCACGAATTTGCCCTCGAGCCCGTCAAGAATCCTGTTCTCCAGATCATAGAGCTTTTGGTCCATCGAATCAGAGCCTATACTCACCCAACCTTAATAAATTTATGCGGCTGGGATTATCCTGTCAAGAATGAAATCTGTGCTGTAAGGAACCATGTCATCGTACGATTCGCCGGTGCCAAGGAAGAGTATTGGTATTCCTGACGAATGGGCTATGGATATCGCGTTCCCGCCCTTTGCATCGCAATCGAGCTTGGTCAATATTATCCCGTCAACCTTTATGCTTTTTGAAAATTCTCCGACCTGGTTCAGCACCGCATTGCCCCCTGTGCTCTCTGCCACGTATATGGTGATGTCAGGCTTCGCCACCCTGTACATCTTCTCCACTTCCCTGAGCAAGTTCCTGTTGGTCTCCTGCCTTCCGGCTGTGTCTATAAGCACTGTGTCTATCCCGTGTGCCGTGGCGTATTTTATAGCGTCGAAAGCTACGCTAGCCGGATCCGCGCCATAGGAGCTCTTTATTATTGGCACGCCGACCTTCTTGGCATGGTACTCGCTCTGCTCTATCGCAGCTGCCCTGAACGTGTCGCTAGCTGAGAATACCGTGCTTATGCCTTCTGACGAGAGAAGCTTTGCAACCTTCGCCATCGTTGTGGTCTTTCCTGTGCCGTTGGGCCCCAGGAACAGTATCCTCACCGGAAGCTGCCCGCTCGCCTTCCTGGCCTTCACGAATTCGATTATATTGGGGCCAGAAGCGTTGGATTTCATTACATCCTCGAGTGAAGCCCTCACAAGCTCCACCAGGCGCGATTTCATGTCCCGTGCGCCTATGTGCTCTTCAAGCAGCCTTTCCCTGAGGCTTTCCGATATGGATTCCGCAGTCTCGAAAGAAACGTCGGACTCGAGGAGCAGCACCTTTATGTTCTGCACAAAATCATCTACCTCATTTTCTCCAAGCCGCACATTGCCGAGGACAGAGCCCTTTATCTTGGTCCCAAGCGATATGTGTATCTTTTCTTCAACCTGGTTCTGCGGCTTCTCCTTCTGTGCGGCCTTACTGGGCGCGGCAGGCGCGCTTTCCGGTTCAGGCTCCGCCTCCCTCAATTTTGCCGGAGCTGTGTTCTGCTTCTCAGCCTCGGTCGTGTCCTCCGGTTCGCTGGTTTCCTGCGGTTCTTCCGCAGATTCCTCCTCCTTTTTTGCAAATCCCCGTATGGCTTCTGACAGCCTCTCCTTCAGCCTGTTGAACATCACTCGACACCGGTTTGCGCTCCAAACCTTGCGCCTATCTCGCGGAGGGCCTTCTCTATGTTGCCCTTTTCAGAGTACATCTTTTTCATGTAGGCGTTCACTCCCTCGAGCCTGCTGCTTATTACCTCCTTCGCTACTTCTACCGGCGACTCGACAAGGTATCCCCCGCCTACGTCTATTACGAAGCTGTCGGAACTGTCAATCTTCGACTTCAGGAAAAGCCCCTCGCCGGATGGGAGAAATGCGTCGGAGCCATTCACCATTCTGTAGTTTTCAAGCGTCTGTAGCGCCGCATTTAGCCCCTGCATGATGCCTAGCGCCTCATCAAGCCTCTGTGCCACTATGCCGTACTGCTCCTGGTACACGCTGTACATGTATCTGAGCCTTTCAGACTCCTCCTCACCAGATGCCTCTGGAGACTGCATCACTGCACCTTCTCTATTTTGGTTATGCTTACCTTCCTCCTGGCTATCCTGTATTTGCTGCCCATCCTGGCAAGCGCCATGTCGATGGCATGCTTCTCGCTCGTGGCCTCGAGTTCGAGCTTGAACCCGTGCTTGTAGTTCGCGTCAAGGGATCCCTCTATGAGAAATTTCATTTTTTCACCGTATTATCGTCTATGTCAAGCGCGTCCATCACCCTCGCAAGCTCGAACCCCGTGGTCGAATCGCCTACGAGGAGCCCTGAGCCGTTTGATATCGTACCCAGGCCTATGCCAAGCCCTCCAGTGTTGACCGTTGTCATCACCGGCTTCATGCCCACAACCTTCTCCATCTCCTCCACTTCGTCCTCTGAGCTCCTGTTGTTCATCGCGAGCCCCCTGTTTGTCAGTATATTGTTCGCCCCGACAGTTTTAAACCTTCCCGTTTCGAAGCTTACTGTTTCGACTCCCAGCGCGTCGCCTATCTGCTCCGCGCTCTCCCTGTCATAATCCGGATTTATCAGCGCTATCCTGTCGTTTGCAAGTATGTTGTTTCCCACGGCGTTCATGTTGCTCTTGAGCACGCAAAGGTTTTCTCCCTCTACAAGGTGCTTCTTCATCTCCCTTATCTCGTAATCCCTCGCAATGTTGGAGACGACAACGCCGTTGGAATTCCCCCTCGCGTATATTCCCGCCATGTCGGACCCGTTCACGCTGAGCTCGACAATCCTGGCGCCCAAAAGGCTGCCAAGGTACCCTTTTACTTTCTGCGTCAGCCCTGCCCCAGCTATCACGTACTTGTCGCAGGCGTTTGCATAAGCCCCTATATAATCAGTTCCACGTATGGAGTACTTCGCTACCCCCATCCAAATCAGCCGCTCTCCTTCTTGGGCGAGGGCTTCTTGGCCGCCTTTGCAGGGCTCTCCTTGCCGTTCTCCTTCTGCTTCGGCTCGGCTGGCGCAGCCTTCTGCTTGCGCCCTCCTTTCGCCTTTGTCTCCGGCACTGCGGCATCCTTCTTTGCCGCTACTCCGAATTCGCTCACCATCGCCCTTCCGCCGTCAATCTTCACGTTAAGCTTCACCGGCACCATCGTCTTCGAGTAGTGCTTCATTATCCTGGAGTTCAGCTCCTTAGATATCTTGACGTCCTCTTCCCTGAGCTTGGTGTAGTGCGCTACCCTGTTTCGTATGTAGCCTGCAGCTTTCTTGAACCTTTTGGTCCTAGGCTGCTTCACCAAGTACTTTCTTATCCCTATTGTTATAAGTCTGTCTGCCATCAAATCATCCCTTGTTGCTGAAGCCAAGCTTCTTCCTCCTCCAGCTCCTCATGTTCCTGTTTGTCTGTATCTTCCTATGGGTCCTAAGCGTCACAAGCACTGGCAGCCTTCTCTGCTGCTTGATCTTCTTGCCAAGCCTCCTCTTCTTGTAAGCAGTTTTCTTTGTCATAAAATCACTATTTACGCTTAAAATCTATCTTTGTCTCGGGCCTGTATGTCAGCTTCTGCAGGAGCGCAACAAGCTGCGCCTCGCTTATCTTGCCGCTTACCCTGTTCTGCTGTATCACAGATATCACCAGGTTGGTGAGCTGCACGTACAGCTGCTCGTTCGAGGCCTTAATGTTCATCATTCTCGTATATGCGTCGGCGTCTAGCACCTGTTTGAGCACCTCCTTTCTCTGCTGCTCCTCCTGCATCTTCCTGATTGCCGAAGCGTACCTCTTCTTGAGCTCCTTCTGATCGTACTCCTCTCCCTCGGCCATCGCTGATGCACCTACTTAGCTCCCTGTGATATTTCGTTGCACGCCTTGTCGACGAATGATTTGCCCTTCGCCGTTATTATCCTGCCTTTCTTGCCCTTCTCAACAAGCTGCAGGCTCTCGAGCTGTATCATCGCATCCCTTATTATGCTGCCTCCCGCCTTCATGTGATGCTTCTTGTGAACTACGCTCGCCATCGCTGATGCACCTACTTAGCTCCCTGTGATATTTCGTTGCACGCCTTGTCGACGAATGATTTGCCCTTCGCTGTTATTATCCTGCCTTTCTTGCCCTTCTCAACAAGCTGCAGGCTCTCGAGCTGTATCATCGCATCCCTTATTATGCTGCCTCCCGCCTTCATGTGATGCTTCTTGTGAACTACGCTCTCCTTCCTGTTGCCGTACCTGTTCCTGAGCCTTTCTACTCCTACGGGTCCTTTCAGGTATATCTGCCTGAGTATTGAAGCGCCGCGCATGTACCAGAAGTCCTTGCTGTCCGGCAGCCTGTCTTTTCCGGCTCCGGACTTGACATAATCAATATAACCAGGTTTCTTGAACTCAGAAGCCTTCAGTCTCTCCGATAGCGCTTTTATAAGGATGTCCGCCTTTACGTCGTTCACATTTGCCATTAAACCACACACTATTTGGTATAAATAGAGCAGATAGTTATGTAATGCAAAATTATAAATAGTTTTTATTCGGTCGTTGCCTTGGAATCTTATCCGTGGTAGCCAAAACAGTTTGTGCCAATAGGAATTTATTAGAAGCAACGTTATGCTAAACTTTGTCTGGCGAGTCTAAATTGCACATAGCATGGCAAAAAAGAAAATGGCGCAGCTCATTGCATCCTGCGCGCCGTGCCGTACTTGTCGAACGCGGTGACCTTGCCGTAGCGGTTCCCGAGGCGCTTCTGGAGGAAGCGCTCTACGTCGGAAGGCTCATTCTCCTCGTCAAAGCGCGTCTTTACTATGTAGCCGAAATCCCCGTCAGTAAGGTAGACCTCCTCGACCTCATTCATCCTTATCAGCTCGTCGCCGAGGTCTTCCATTTCAGCCTTAACGGGAGGCTTCAGGAAGTACATCCTATAGAACCTCTTCCCAGACCTTGTCGTCTCGACAAGGTTTCCGTTGTTTCTGGCGTTTTTAGTACTGCCCATGCTCCCCACCAATTTAATATTACCTGTACTTCTCAGGAAGATCATACTCAGTTATGTTGTTGTATTCAAGGAACCTCCTGAAATCGTACTCGCTGAGCTGGTCCTTTATCGGCATGTCGCCCCACACGTACATGAATGCGATTCTGCTGAGCGCAATTCCTATAACAGGGCGCTTGTTGTTCGGGTCATCCTCAAAAACCCACTTGTCGCGCTTCTTCCTTGCCCACTTTCCAAGAACCGGAAGGGACAGCACAAACTTTATTTCCCATACATGCATCCAAACCACCAATTAAACGCAAAAAAGGCAGGGCTGGTGGAAGTTGGAAACAGTGATACAACCAGAATTAGTCGAGGGTAGAATGACATCGAAGTCGTTCATATAATTTGCCATGTCCACCAAACCCCTGCTTGATTGATAATATGAAGAAGCTTTTATTTATACTAAATTGGAAATATATAATATAAAACTTTTTTTGATGCTTAGAAATTGAATAAAATATTTTATTTCAACGGATTTATATAATTAATAAGTAAATTTAAGCTTTATTAATGTTATAATTATTGACAAATATTTATAAATATTAATTACAATAATCCTTTATGCGACCAAGAAAAAAGGCCATCCCAAAGCAGGTTCTTGCGAGATTAAATGAGCTTAGGAAAAACAGCAAGTTCGGAGTCACGCTCAACAAGATACACGGCGAATATTTCGCATACGAATACAAGGATGTCATCGAAAGTGCTACAGGCAAGCGTAAGAGAAACGTCTTTTACCTGGGCAAGATAAGCGAAGACGGCACTTTTGTGAAAAGGGTTCGCAGCATGACTGGCGGAAAGCCATCAACAATGGAAGAATATCTTGAGAGCAAATATGGCAAAGGCAACGAGGTAATAGACAGGTATGCGGCGCCTTCACAGAAGGACCTGAACATACTCATGGCAATGAGCTCGGACGGCAGGGCTTCATCTGTGGGGATAGCAAGAAAGCTCAGCTTAAAGCCTTCTACAGTAGGCTACAGGATGAAGCGGCTTAAGCAGATATACAGAATAAAAACCACGATAGACATAAGACCAACTACGTTTGGCTTTCAAAGGTTTATGGTTCTTGCAAAGTTTAATTCTGCAAAACCATCCTCAAATGTGTTAAAAGAGATACTTGGCGAAGAACCTCGAATACAGCTTGCCCTTCTCACATCTGGAGATTTCGACCTCATCATTTACTTTGTTGCAGAGGATATAGAGAACGTGGAAAAGATGCTATACCGTATCAGATCCGATAAGAGAATCGCATATTTAGATTCAGTGTGGAATGTCAGCTATCTCTATGAGTACTATGGATGGTATGTGCCTACAAGAGAAAAGTTTTTCGAGCTTCTTGAAAACAGGGTGTGGCATAGAACAAAGGACTCCCCAAGAAGGAGGCCTAACGAGCTGCTCCCCAGCGAATATCTAGTAATGAAGGAGATGTCAAAAGATGCATCAAGGAAACTGGCAGAAATAGATAATCAATACGGGCTCACGAAAGGCAATGCAGATTACACCTACAAGAAGCTGCTCAAGAACGAGACCATACAAAGCTGCACAATATGCCTAGAAAATCCGCATATAAAATACGCCGCTTTTGTATACGCTGAGCAGTACAACATAGGTTTATTCAACGATTCAAAAAAGGAATACCAAGAGACCATTACTCACGAATTTGCAAGGCCGACAAACAGGGTGTCGTATCTTGCAGATGTTTCATCACCTTACGGATCGGCTTTCATAACTCCAATCTATGAGGATGGCAGCCTAGAAGCCTTGATAAATGAGATAAACCCTGGTAAAAAAGGAATGAAAATAAAATCTGCAGTAATAACCAACACGCTTCTAGGCAGAATAGGGTTCCGCAAATTCAACTTAGACGAAACTAAAAAATAGCGATAAAAGCGGATCGCAAAGCAAAATAAAGAAACGTATCGCAAAATCTATTGTCCTCCCTTCTCTCCAGCTCCGCCCATCATATATTTTCACCTATAAATTCAATGTCCTCCCTTCTCTCCAGATCCTCCCATCATGCATTTCACCTATAAATCTATTGAATATGCATCACAGTATGGTTTTATAAGCATTTCCGCACTTTGCGATATATCTACATTCACCCATAAAGTCATGCTACAAATCAGGCAGAAGAGCATACTCACAAACATGCAGGAGAAAGCAGCAGATACAAACAGCAAACACTGGAAGGCAAAATATATACCATGCTATCCAGCCGGTAAGCGCCTTCACCTCCAAAGAGAGCTGCCCTTGGCAGAATTTAAGGTCAACCAATTTTAGCATCCGCTGAAGGCAAAACAATGGGGGGTGTTTAGAGGGTGGGGAAGATTAAATAGAATTTGCTCTAAACACTCTTTCATAATTCCGCAAAAAAGCTTAAATACCTTTCTACGAATTCCATAACCCGCAAGCGTCTCCGAAAATGCAAGCGGCAACGGCAACGCCGGTAAAGCGCTTCTTAGAAAAGCTTTAATATATTAAACAGCGCAATAGTACTGCACTAAGTTTTAGGGTGTTAAGATAAAAGCCAAAGAATTGAGAGAACTGCAGGCCGATGCGCTAAACAAGAGGCTGAACGAGCTGAAGCTTGAGCTGTCCGTGGAGAAGCGCAAGATAGCCTCGACGGGAGTGTCGAGCAAGGTAGTGAAGACAAGAGCGATAAAGCGCGACATAGCGCGCATAAACACCATTCTCAACGAAAGGGGTGCGTCTCTCTAATGCAGGATATATGTCCCAAGTGCGGGTTGCCAAAAGACATCTGTGTTTGCTCTGTTCTTGACAAGGAGACCGAGTCAAAGGTCCAGGTCTATACAAAGAAGGCAAAGTTCAACAAGGTCATGACCGTAGTCAGCGGGATAAGCGGCGACGAGATAGAGAACGTGACAAAGAACCTCAAGAACATGCTGGCATGCGGCGGCACTCACAAGGATGACACGATAGAGCTGCAGGGAAACCACAAGGACGACGCCATAAAGGCTTTGATAAAGCTGGGCTACAACGAGTCGAATATAGACGTCGCGTAAGGAATTTAGCCCTGCGCCCTCATTCTTATAATCATGGCAGTCCTCGCCTTTGAAAGCAGCGCTCATACCCTTGGGGTTGGCATAGTGTCAGACGGAAAAGTGCTGGCTAACGTGCGCTCGATGTATCCAATAACCGACAAGGGCATAGTGCCTACGAAAGTCGCAGACTTCCATTCCTCGCACATAGCTAGTAGCGTAAGCAGGGCTTTCCGCGATTCCGGGCTGTCGATTGAGGACATAGAGGCGATAGGCTATACCAAAGGGCCTGGGATAGGCCCCTGCCTCTCAGTAGGCAACATAGCTGCAAAGGCGCTTGCGCTTAAATACGGCAAGCCCGTGATTCCTGTGAACCACTCGGTCGCACACATAGAGATAACCAAGCACATATACGGATTTTCCGACCCTCTTGCAGTGTACGTGAGCGGTGGCAATTCGCAGATACTGGGCATGGAGGACAATCCACGCCACTACCGCGTATACGGGGAGACGCTCGACATAGGAGTAGGCAACATGCTTGACGGTTTCGCAAGGCTTGCCGGGCTGTCACCTGCATGGGGTTCCACTGTAGCAAAAGCGTCAGAGGGCGGCAGGTACATTGAGATGCCCTATACCGTGAAGGGCATGGACTTCGCATTCACGGGTCTTCTAACCCATGCAGAAAAGATGCTTTCCAGGCACAGCATAAGGGACGTTGCGTTCTCGCTGCAGGAGACTGCTTTTTCAATGGTGTGCGAGGCGGCTGAGAGGGCCCTGCTCCTCACAGGACGGGATTCAATAGTGCTGTCCGGAGGGGTGGCGCAGAGCGCCAGGCTGAAGGAGATGCTTTCCTTAATATGCAAAGATCACGGCATAAGCTTCGGAGTGGCACCGAACGAATACAATGCGGATAACGGCGCAATGATAGCACTCGTGGCTGAGAAGATGCTGCGCTCGGGCAGCAGCTTCAGCATCGCTTCCTGCGGCGTAGACCAGAAATACAGGATAGACAGGGTGAGGATAACATGGTAGAACGGCCGTTCTCAGAGGGCGCAGAGGCAGTCGTGCTTAAGGAGAAGTTTATGGGCGTCGACTCTGTACTCAAGAAAAGGAATCCGAAGCGCTACAGGATAAAACAGCTTGATACGCAACTGCGTCTCAGGCGCACCCGCTCAGAGGCGCGCATCATGCTCAAGCTGCTGCGTGGCGGTGTCAGGGTCCCAAGGCTGCTTTCTGCAGGCAGATACACCATACGCATGGAGCTGATAGATGGCACAAAGCTATCCGACATGCAAAAATCCGGAGGAATTCCAGTATCGGCGCTGCGCAAATCCGCAGCAGAACTGGCAAAGATGCACGATCTGGGCATAGCGCACGGCGATTTCACTCCTGCCAACATATTCGTTTCAGGGCAGGACGTTTTCATAATAGACTTCGGCCTTTCCTCGTCAAATGCTATTGCCGAGGAGAAGGCGATCGACATTCTTCTGATGAAGCGCTCCATAAAGCCCGAGGAGTTCCAAGAATTCCTGAGCAGCTACAAGCCCTCTGGAAGAAGCGCCATAATCTCAAAACTCGCAGCGATAGAGCGGATGGGAAGGTACCAGTCCAGGACGATGGACTCCAAGGCCTAAAACCTTCCGACGTTTGGGAAGGGCAGCTGCTCGTTCTCCTGGTCCGGGCTTTCCCTATAATCCGCCACGACCTCCTCCGCCTTGTAGGCGCTGGCAGAATACGCAAGAAGCACAAGCGATACTGCCGAGAGCCCAGCGATCGCGGCGCTCCAGATACCTACTCCGGTAGTGAACGAATAGAACATCGCAGCAATCATCACAATGGAGCTTGCAATGCCCAACCCCATTCCCTTTCCGCTTCTCATGAAAACCATCACAGCCGATATGAGTATTAGCAAGGCAGCTATCCCGCCAACCATTACAACTACATATGCCGGGGTGATAACCTTGAGGAACAGGAAGAACCCGATTCTGTTGGCGTAGCTTCCTATGAACACCAGCTGCTGCCAATACCTGTAGAAGAACACAGCGAACGACGCCAGCAGCATTATTCCTCCCGCAACTCCCATTTCAGAATGTGTGACGTAAGCCCTGCTGGTCCCTTCAGGCGCAGCCTTGTCCATGTCCTCAAGGCAGTAATACTTGCCCTGCTCGCTGACAAGGTCCTCAAAACAGAACGGCCTCTTGCAGTACGCACATATGTCGAACGCCTTTCTCCATGGGTGCCAGGTGCACATCACGTCGCTTTCCTTGCCCGCCTTCCCCTCCTGCTGCGCGGTCAGCCCGAACTCCTCAGCGTAGCTTATCTCGGGCTTTTCCTCCTGCTCGACGTGGCGCTCGCCGCCTGTTTTTGCTCTTTTTGGGGCTGAAGGCTTTCTTGCGGGGGCCCTAGAGCTTCCGGTCCTATCCTTGAAAATTAAAAGGTCGTCTGTTTTTACCGCCACTCAAAACATCTTCTTCGAATGCTCAATAGCGTTCCTCTTCTTCTTCTCGAATATTCCCCTGTGCTTCGCGCAGCTTATACAGTAATATACCTTCATCCTTTCGGAGAATCTTACATCGTTAGCATTCCTAAGCTCCGTTCCGAAGTGGACGGACTTCTCAAACGACACTGCCTTGTTTCTCGGTACCTTCCTGCCGCATGATTCGCAAGTGACTAAGGTTTCTTTTCCTCTCAATATAACACCTAATTAGGTTATGTGTGGCAAGGGTTAATAATGTTTTTTGCAACCCATATAACGGTGCAGATGGCAATTTACATAATTTCGGATGACAGCAGGTTCGCGATAAGAGCCTCGAACATGGTCTCAGCTGCAGGCGGAACCGCAGTGATAAGCGAATCAGATGCAAGGTCGCAGCAGTTCCAGACAGAGCTTAAATCGGCAATACAGAGCTACGACTTCGTGCTGCTGCTATCGGAAAGCTCTGCCAAAGCCTCCATAGAGGCGAACAAGGTAGACGGGGTTAGGGCATACGGCTGCAAGAGCGCTGAAGATTTCGAGGAGGCGAGGGAGGCGGAAGCAAACGTCATCGTAGTGCCTCTCTCAAAGTTCCAGGGCGAGCATCCCGGGATATCCGAAATAATATCCGCCATGCTTGAATCGTCGTCAAAGCCGCGCCGCCGCATCAAGTTCCAGGTGCCAAAGCTCCCGCAGATACAGTCCGCTCCGGAGCCAAAGGAATACAAGGAATACAGGGAGGAGAAGATTAAGCCGGAGCGCAAGCCAGTAAAGGAAAGGAAGCCGGTGCTCGACATCATACTGAATAAATTTGAGGACGTCGCACTGCCTAAGGATTACAAGGAAGACAAGCAAGAGCGCAAGACAGAAAACCCCAAGGAGAAGAAGAAAGGTCTGCGAGGCCTGAAGGAAAAGCTCGGTGTCGAATGATGGACCTGATCTGCGAGAGGATGCTCGGCGTTTCCATACCCTCGCTCCGCCGCGCAGCAATGCGCAAACTTTCAGAAAGGGGCATGACGCAGAGCGAGATTGCAAGACGCTTCGGAGTATCCCAGGCGATGGTCAGCAAGGCGCTTCCCAAGCGCCAGGGAGATGCGCAGGAAAGGCTGGTTGCCGCGATAATCGAATCAGGGATCCACGAGCCGCTCGTGAAAGCTGCTCTTGAAGGCAGCAGCACAGAACGCATAAATTCTATAATAGACAGGGCAGCCTCATGCAAGGATATGTCTGCGATACTTCACAGGCTTTACGCTCCAGCACAAAAAGGTGCAAGAAGCGAGCACAGACTATGAAGCCCTTCACCTCCTGCTCGATAATATGTCGCTCCAGGCGCTCTCTATCTGCATCCTTGCGACGTCCTGCTTCCTCCTGAATCCCGGAAGAACAGAATCTGAGAACCTTATGCCTCTTGTCGAGTCGTAGATCTCCTTCATTTTTGCAAGGTAAGCATCTGCAAGGCTTCCTTTCCCCGAGCTTATAGACTCCAGTATCTCCCTTTTCAGCTCGCCCACCACATCCATGAGCCCGAGGACATAGGGCTCCTGCGGCACGCCAAGCTCCGCTGTCAAAGGTATTCTTCCCTTGCTTATGATTCCAAGGAGCGCCTTCGCCTCCACATACTCCTGAAGAGGCTGCACCGAGTAGAACTCCATGCCATCCTCCCTCGACATCTTAAGCATCTCGTCCCTCTGCGAATCCATTCCGGAGACCATGCCTGCGGCATCCTCCAGCTTTCCCGAGTGCATGAGCGTTATCGACTTTGAAGCCATGCGCACCATCTCGCGCGACATCTGAAGTATCCTGTCCATGCTCTGCTGCTTCCTCTCCAGCGATTCGTGTATGCTTTCTATCTGTTCTTTGAGGTCCATGTCTTCCACCAGCTTCTTCCATACCAGAATATGTACTGCTGCGCATATCCCGCATAAGCGCCCCATCTTTCGCTCGCAAATTCGTGTATCCGTCTGGGGCTTCTCTTCCTCCCCCTAAAATAAACCGCCTCAACAAGCCTTTTTATCCACGTGTCTATCGGGAACGCCTCAAGTTTCCCATACCCCATGAGGGCAATGCAGTCCGCTACCTTGTCGCCTACGCCGTCTATCTCCATCAGCTCGTTCTTGATAGAGGGATAGTCCTTCCCGGACAGGCTGTCAAGGTCAAGGCTTGAACTGCAGTATTCAGCGGCGCTTATCAGGTACTTCGCCCTGAATCCCGTCCCGCACGACATGAGATCACCCACCTTTGCAGAGGAAAGCGCCTCCGGGCCTGGCACTCCATTGCCTGCCCGATTGCCTTTCGAGTCGAAAACAGGATCTCCGTATCTCTCCATAAGCCTTTTCGTTATCGCCCTTATCCTTTTCACGTTGTTGAACTGCGAAAGTATGAAAACAAGTGTAGTCTCCCACGGGAGGTTGTGCGTGAGCCTCATTCCGGTGTACTCCTTTATGCTGTCTCTCATGAAGCCGTCTGTCGATATTCCAGAGTAAATCTTACCTATGTCCTCATTTATCCTGAAGCGCCTCGCTACATCATCCTTCACCGCGGCGCCCTGCCCCTCCAGCACCCTTCCAAACCTGTCGACCCTGACCAGCCTTCTCATGAAAGGATACGTTATCTCCTTCCTTGAGTAGTCGTAGTCGCCGAAGAATGTGAGTGGCTGTGCGCTCTCGAAAGTGTGCATTATGTCGAACTGGCCTGTCTTCATCTGTGTGCGCCCGCGCATCATGCAAACGACCGCTTCCCTAAAATGTAATCCTCCAGCTTTCCTATCTCCACTCTTTCCTGGCTCCTGTCGTCCCTCGCCCTTACCGTCACAGTGCCATGCTTGTCAGACTTTCCATCTATCGTGTCGAAGTCGATAGTTATGCACATTGGCGTGCCTATCTCGTCCATCCTGGCGTAGCGTTTCCCTATCGAGCCGGATCTGTCGAAGAAAATCCTGAACCTGGACCCCAGTGCGGACGATATCTCTTTTGCCTTTGCCTCAAGCTCGCCGCTTCCCTGGAGAGGGAAAACTGCAGCATCATATGGTGCCAGCCCCGAAGGCAGCGAGAGAACGGATCTGTCCCCATCCTTCCTGAGAAAGACGTCGACCAGCATCCATATGTTCCTGTCTACGCCGAAGCTGAGCTCTAGGACGTTTGGCATGAAGCGCCGCCCCTCGACGCTTACCGAAAGGTCCTGGCTTGAGCCCTTTGTGTGCGCGGTAAGGTCGTAGTCGCCCCTGTAGTGCAGCCCGCCAACCTCCTTGAAGCCGCCCCAGCTTTCTACCATGACCTCAAGGTCCATATGCACCCTGTTGTAGAACGCCTTGTCATTTCCGCCCTTTTCGAAGAATCTGAAGCGCCCGCGTGGTATTCCAAGAATCTCATGGTAGAACCTGTCTATGAGCTCCATGTGCCGTACGTAGAACTTCGGAATGCCCTTCGCAACAAGCTCCTCCGAGGATATCTCAGTCTCATTTGTAGAAGGATAAAGTGCCACGAGCATTTTCCTCCCCTCAAGCTTGCCGCATTCGCCGTCGAATTTCTCCGGGTCGAAGAAGATTTGCAGCTCTGCCTGGGTAAGCTCCCTCAGCCTGAACAACCCCTGCCTCGGCGATATCTCGTTCCTGTAAGCCCTGCCTATCAGGGCCAACCCCATAGGCAGCCTCTTCCTGGTTATGCTGAATTCCCTGAAGAAGTTCATGTATGCAGACTGCGCAGTCTCAGGCCTCAGGTAGCCCTTGTCCGCTCTTTCCGGGCCAAGGCTGACGTCTATCATCATGTTGAACGCCTTCGGCTCCATCAGTTCGCCAGAGCACTTAGGGCACCTGACTCCTTTCTCTTTTATTATGCCAGATATCTCCTCCGCAGTCGCGCCGTCGTGGACCTCTATGCCCATGTCTGAAAGCATCACGTCCGCCCTGAAGTAGCTCTTGCATTTTGAGCAGCCAACTATTATGTCATTGAACCTCTCCGCATGGCCTGACGCTACGAGCGGCTTCTCAGGAAGTATAGTCGACCCGTCTATGAGATGGTAATCCTGGTTCTTAAGGACGAAGTATGAGAGCCAAAGCTGCTCGAACCTGCGCTTGACCATCGCTCCGTTGTGGCCGTAGTCGAATATGCCCGAAACGCCTCCATATATGTCCGCAGCCGGCCAGAAAAAACCCGCTCTCTTTGCAAACCCCGTCAACTCCTCTATATCCATAATATCATCTGCCGCCCACCTGGCGGCTGACCTGTGCAATCAGGCTAAGAATACTTAATAATACTAATGAATAAAATTAAATAACAAATATGTACGGTGTTTCCTTGAGCGTAGAGCCATTTGAAGAGCTGAGGCGCAGGGCGCTCCAGTCAGTCAGGCGCAGCATAAGCGAGTCCTACAAGGAGGAGCAGAACAGCCTCATGCAGTCTATAAATGCTTACAACGAGCTGATGCGCTCGTACAACCTTTACTTCGAAAGGCTTTCAGAGTGGTTCGGGATATACAATCCGCACGTCGAGATATCAAGCCCAAGAGCGCTTACACGCCTGGCGCTTCTCCTCTCGTCCGAGAAGGATCCTGACAAGGAAGCGGTGAGCAGCATAATATCTGACGAGGCCAAGGCGCAGCAGATAGCCGATGCGCTCATGCAGAGCAAGACCAGGGAGATAAGCGCTGAGGAGCGCGCAGCGCTTATGAATTTCGCAAACGCCGGAAAGGGCATGGAGGAGTCGATAATGGCCATAAGCAGCTATATAGACAGCGCCTCGAGGCGCATAATGCCTAACGTGTCGAAGCTGATAGACGAGCGCATAGCAGCCGAGCTGCTCCAGAAGGCCGGCTCGCTCGAGAAGCTTGCCAAGATGCCAGCAAGCACTGTCCAACTGCTGGGCGCTGAGAAGGCTCTATTCAAGCACATAAAGTTCGGAAGCAGGCCGCCAAAGTACGGCATACTTTTCAGGCTTCCCGAGATTGCTTCTGCTCCAAGGGACTACAAGGGCAGGATGGCCAGGATATACGCTACTAAGATATGCATAGCTGCGAGGGCTGACTTCTATACCAAGCGCGATATATCCGAGAGGCTTCTCTCTGACTTAAAGAGCGCGATAAGCTCCGCAAAGGAGAGGCCCAAAACATCGCAGCCTAGCAGGTACCAGGACAGGCGCCCCCAGGGAGCCAACTGGAGAAACCACAGGCCTGGAGGAGCAATGCACAGGGGCGGGAAGGGAAGAAGGGACTTCAGGAAGCACTACGAGAGGCCGAACAGGCCATAGCATCGCAAAGCGTGACAAGGCAATCTTATCCTGGCATTTTTCAAAGCCGCCAAAAGCCTCAGAAATGACGTAGAAAAATTGCATTTTTGGAAGCTGCGTAAATTCCTGCACGTATATCTTTTAAATACTTTCCAAATAGTGAAAATAGCGTACAATACGGTGTGTTAATGGATGCAAAAAGCGAGTTTGAGAAGCAGGTAGAATTCGAGAAGGACCTGAACGTCATAGAGAACATCAACAACATAAGGCCAGAGCTTCCTGAAGAGAAGCAGGCTCCTGCAGAGGATCCTGTGCTTGCAGTGTACCACAGGACCATAGAAGACATAGAGAAGATGCCGGTTATAGAGCAAACAATGACTGTTTGCCCCGAGTGCAAGCTCGTTATAAAGGGCACCATATACAAGGACGGGGAGAACGTGATGATAAGGAAGTTCTGCCCTGAGCACAAGTGGACGATAGAGAAGTACTGGGAAGACTACGACATGTACATGAAGATGAGGCGCTACAACTATTTCGGAAGGGGGTTCGACAACCCAAACGTCGTCACTCCTACAAAGGGCGCCAACTGCCCGATGGACTGCGGCATGTGCGAAAGGCACAAGTCGCATACTGGCCTTGCCAACGTGGTGGTCACCAACAGGTGCCACCTGAGCTGCTGGTACTGCTTCTTCTACGCAAAGGAGGGCGAGGCGATCTACGAGCCGAGCCTTGACGAAATAGACAAGATATTCAAGAACCTCAGGAACCAGAAGCCCATACCTTCAAACGCGCTTCAGATAACAGGCGGCGAGCCGACGCTGCACCCGCGCATAGTAGAAATAGTGCAGAGGGCCAAGGCTGACGGGTTCGACCAGATACAGATGAACACTACAGGCATAACGATGGCGCAGGATCCAGAGCTGGCAAAGAGGCTCAGGCACGCGGGCGTCAGCACGCTTTACATGAGCTTCGACGGGGTAAGCGCAAGGGCAAACCCAAAGAACCACTGGGAGGCTCCGCTCACGCTCGACGCAGCAAGGAAGGCAGGCTTCAGCGTAGTTCTTGTCCCGACTGTAATCAGGACAATAAACGAGCACGAGCTGGGCGCAATGATAAACTTTGCGCTGAACAACATTGACGTTATAAGGGCCGTAAACTTCCAGCCAGTGTCATTGGTGGGCAGGATGCCAACGAGGCTCAGGGAGAAGCAGCGCATCTCAATACCCGGTGCCATAAAGCTCATAGAGGAGCAGACAAACGGCGCGATAAAGAAGGAAGACTGGGCCGCAGTGCCGTACATAGGGGGCATAAGCAAGTTCGTCGAGGCGCTGTCAGGCGAATACAAGTACGACCTGTCGATACACTTCGCGTGCGGCGCAGGCACGTACCTCTTCCTTGACAAGGACAACAAGGTGATACCTGTCGGGAGGTTCATAGACCTGGAAGGCCTCATGGCGCACATACAGCACGCGGTGGACGAGATGGACGGAAAGAGCAAGCTCCAGAAGCGCATGATAGCGGTGAAGGCGCTTCTCGGCTTCAAGAAGTTCATAAACAAGGAGAAGCAGCCCAAGTCGGTCAACTTCTTCAAGCTGATATCCTCAGTGCTGATGAAGCACGACTTCGCGAGCATGGGACAGTTCCAGATGAAGACGCTTTTCGTCGGAATGATGCACTTCCAGGACGAGTACACCTACGACATAAAGAGGGTGGAGAAGTGCGACATACACTACGCGCAGCCTAACGGAGAGGTTCTCCCGTTCTGCACGTTCAACGTCTTCCCGGAGATATACAGGGACAAGATACAGAGGCAGTACAGCATCCCTGCCGTCGAGTGGGAGAAGAATCATGCGAACTGGAGCTACAAGTCAGACAAGTATACGCGCGACATAAAGGCGCTCAAGGCGACAGAGTCCTACAGGAAGGCATACGGCCAGATGAAGGACTTCTTCGCGCTGCCGGTTAATGGAGGCAAACCGGTCGCAAACTTCGCCAACGAGACCTTTGAAATCATAAAGGCATGAGGTGTTTTGATTGGACAGGCGTGAAGAGACAAACATAAGCGAATCAAAGTACAGGCAGGACTTGGAGCAGCAGCGCCAGTCCAACGAGATCGACGACTCCAAGAACTATGTTGTTGAGGACGGGAAGAAGTTCAGGGTTCCGTACAAGATCATAAAGAAGGTCGTGTTCGAGGGGCTTGACAAGTCGGAACTCAAGACCCAGGAGTACTCGGCAAGGCTGCAGTACAGGCTACTCCTCCAGGAACCAGTGATAAAGGCGTGGGTCGAGTTCTCGCGCTGCAAGGTAACCGTAATATACAATCCTGAAGGCGCAGACAACATAAAGGAGAAGATGTCTCTTGACGCGCTCATAGACTTCATCGCCAAGGAGGGCGTCCACGTGGACAGGTCAAAGATGCACGAGGAGGATTACGATTACTACAACGAATTCTACAAGTACGCCTACAACCCAAAGAGCATAAGGGAGCATCCGCCGTACGGCTTCACGATGGAGCAGTGGAGGAAGATGAAGCCGGAATGGGAGGTTAAACAGAAGGAGTACGCCATAAAGAAGGCGCAAAAGCAAAAGGAGTACCAGGAGACGTATGAGGCCCAGCACCCCGAGGTTGACTGGTCGTCGGTGCATCAGGGAGAGCAGGATGCGCCGCAGGACCAGAAGCCAAAGAAGAAAGCTTCCGTAATGTCAAGGATATTCGGAAGGAAGCAGAACTAATAGGCCTTCTCATCCTCTATCGAAAGCTCTGCTGCGACTACGGGGTCGCTCAGGCTGAAGTTGCGCAGCACTGCTGGCGAGACCTCGCCTATCGTTCCTATCCCTTTTCCGTCCACCACCACCTCTGCGCACCTGCCCTTGATGAAGTACTCTTTTTCCGAGTCCCTGAAATCCGGGGCTTTGCCGTAAAACCTGATGCAGAATTCTTTTATGCATGAGGCTGCTTCCGACAGGTTGGCTTTTGAGTGCTCTCTAACGAAGGCCAGCCTCGTGCCCTCAATCGCCCTGCCCTTCTTCATGCTGAACACGCTCCCGAATTCGAACAGCGATTGCGGCATCGGCTCATTCGCAGACCTTTCAAGGTCCTCCATAAGGCTGGGCAGCACAATGTCCCTAAGCACTGACATGTTCTCCGTCTTTGAATACTCCACGCTTATCGTGCTCTTTTCATCGCGTTCCCTGCACATCTTGGCGAAGCATGCGCTTTCGCCCGTAAGGTAGTTGTTCATCGCCTCGCTGTAGCCCATCCCAACCATTATCTCTGATGCGAGTTCGTAGCTTTCAGTATACTTCCCAACTGAGCCGAAAGACTGCCCAATCACCGGAAGCGGCTCAATTCTGCCGAACCCGTAAGCCATCGCAATGTCCTCAACTATGTCCTGCTCTCCGAGTATGTCCTTTCTGTACGGCGCAGATTTTATCACGAGATTTCTTCCATAAACGTATCCTATGTGGCCCATCCTTTCCGAAATTCCCGCTATTTTCCCCGGCTCCAGGTAGAATCCAAGGCTCTTCTCCGCTTTGTGGATGCCGATCATTGTTGACTTCGCCTCCAGGTGCGGCGTAACGTCTTTCGCCCCTCCTTCCTGCTGCTCTATCTTTACCTGCTGTACTGCTGCTCCTCCTGCAATGAAAGCGCAGGCCATCATGTCGGCAGCATTCGATACCGCTGTTGCTGACGTGCCTGTTATGTCTACAAAAATATTCTTCGTGCCGTGCGATATCTTGGTCGCATCAGAGTTTATTATCGGTATCATTGAAAGGATCTTCTCCGAATCCCTGATGTAAGGCACAGCTCCCTTCCCCTCTGAGATGGTGCCAGAATATGCTATCCCCTTCTGGTTCCCGCTCAGTATCTCTTTGAAGCTCTTTACTTCGCTTGAACCCAGCGGCGCAAATTTTCCATCCCCTGCCAGGTACTCCACGTTTCCCCTTATCGCATCAAGGTTGTGCAGGCCCATAGCAAGCTTAGACCTCTTTCTCCCATACCCTTCGCTCAGCTTCTCGGAGAAGTCTATGAGATAGCCAAGCCTGTTGCCTGAGAGGTCGGCGCCGCGCACAACCATGCAGGATATGTACGGGCGTATTCCTGCAACCGACCTGTCAACCTTCACCATTGCCTCCCATACGCCATCAGCCTTGTATTTTTCGGCATCTGGCTTGCGTTTTCCTGCGAACATGAGCAGCGCGTTTGCCATCATGTCGAAGCTGAGCAGCTCTGGCCTGTTCGGAGTCACATCAATCTTTATGCTTTTCCCGTCGAGCTCCTCCACCTCCATGCCTATACCTGGGATTGCGCTCTCCAGCTCCTCCACGGATAGACCAATCGCCTTGAAATCAGAGAGCATGAATTCCACTTTTGTCATTTCACAGCACCAGTTCGTTGGCTTCCTTCAACCATTTGACATTGTTTGAGTAGAGGTCTGACAGCCCCTCCATCCTTATGTAGTTGAACAGCAGCCTCTCTACGCCCAGACCCCAAGCCAGAACCGTTTTCTTGGTGCCCAGCGCCTTCGATATTTCGCTCCTTATTATTCCTCCCCCTCCAAGCTCTATGTTGTCCTTGAACCTTTCGTCATAGTAATACATCTCAACTGAAGGCTCGGTGAACGGGAAGTATGAGGGCTTGAACTTCACCTCTATGTCGAAAGAAGAGTAGAAATTCTTTAGTATGTCGAAAAGGTTCGCGAGAGTCAGCGAGTTGCCTATCACTATTCCGTCTATCTGGTGCAGCTCGGCAAGGTGCTTGTAGTCGACGCTCTCGTTCCTGAATATCTTTCCTATGGAGAACAGCTTTATAGGGTAGTCTGAGTCGAACGATGCATACCTGCTTATGTTGTGCGCCGAGACGCTTGTGGCATGCGTCCTCAGCACGGCCTGCCTCGCCAGCCTTTCGCTCCACTTCTCCTTCCATGCCTTCTTGTGCATCCTCCTCACCCTGCCCAGCATCACCATGTCCTCGATGTCAATTTCTTTAGGGTTTGAAAGGAAGAACGTGTCCTGCATCTCCCTTGTAGGGTGGTCCTGCGGCGAAAGCAGCGCGTCGAAGTTCCAGAACGATGACTCTATTATAGGACCGTACGTCTCCTTGAATCCCATCCCAACCCACCTGTCGCGTATCGCCCTTATCATCTTGTGCATAGGGTGCAGCCTTGCTCCTCCAGCACGCTCCACTGCAGAATCAACGCTGTAGCGCTTGAACCTCATTTTCGAGATATCGCCATACCTTATCATTTCGCGCGTAAGCATGCCTGTTTCCTCGACCGATTCAAGCTCCTTCCTTCCCTTATCCGTTATCCTGACATCAGAGATCGATTTCTCAACCCCTATTGTGACAAGCCCCCTGGATACCAGGATATCCGCAACATCCCTGCTCTTTCCGATAGCCTCGGATGCGTCAGCACCTCCAAGTGCATGGATCTTTCCCAGCACCTCCCTCTGTGCATATGTCGAAGCGCCCTGCTGGCGTTTGCCTTCCGCCGGCTTAGCATGCCCGCCTTCTACTGTCACCCAGCCGTTCCTCTTAGCCCATATGAGCCCTATTTTGTTATTCATTTTGGAAAGCTCCACAGATCCGTCCTTTTCAACATCCCTGCGCAGCCTCTCCTCGGGAAACTCATCCAGGTAACTCATTCCTTCCTCGGTAAGGCGAGCCACTGCCTTCTCCTCCCTTGTAATGTCGACGAGTCCAGCGCCGGAAAGCGATTCTACCAGCCCAAGAAGCCTTTTGGCCGGAATTCCTGTTTTGGAAGATATCGAGGCCAGGCTCTCGCCCTTCGCTACGAGTTCAAGAACCTCCCTCCTTTCATCCGCCATCAGACTACCTTACTTTGTAATAAGTATAAACTATGAAGGCTACTATAAGCCCCCCTACTATGACGTACGTGAGCAGCCCGAGCTCAGCATACACTTTCCCGAAGAAGTTTATGACCTCGGCGGAAAGGCTTTCCTTGACCTCAAAGTCGAGCTGGAACTTTGAGAGCGGCTCCCCTGCATCCCACGATATTATGCTTGTGTTGTGCGCGGTATAGTTTATCACAGAGGGGTAGTCCGGCACTGGGTATACGGATATTATTTTCGAGCCTCCGGGCAGGACGATGTTGAACCTTGCATCGCTCGGAAGGTTCACCCCGCTCTGGCTGCTCTGGAAGTTGAGAACGCTAGGGTTGAACGAGTAGTAGAAAGTCCTCGGAGCTATCTCCCTGTGCGAGGTGACGTTGTTGACGTAGTAGTTCAGTATTATGTCAGCTACATAATGGTTGCCGCTCACAGTAAGCGGTCCGGGAAGGAGCTTTAGGTTGTTCACTCCCGAATGCGGATTTATCAGGTCGTAGTTCACCTGCTGGCTGCCTATGAGGCTCTCCCATGCGCTCACAGTGAGGTTGAGCGCCACCCTTGAAGTTGAGTACTGGCTTGCTGACTGGTTGCTCACTATGAACTCCACGATCTGTATCACGTGCCCTGTGTCGTTTGCGCCTATTGTCACCGTTGTGTTGACGCTCTGCACAGTGTACGACGCGTGCGCTGTCCCAGTCGCCAGCACCATGGCCAACGCCGCTATGACAAGCATTCCGGTTTTTTGCACGATATCAACGCTGCTTATAACAATTACCAGCAACTTAATAAAAGCTTTTCACAGCCTCTGCATATCCGCTGCGGCGCCTGTTTCTCACCTACGGGTGAAAGCTTAAAAGCTTTTTTGTTGCAATATACGAATGCGTCGCATGCGCGCCAACGATTCGTTTTGTAACGCTGGCGTCCGTAGCGCAAATGAGTGATCAAATGATAACAGGATTGACAATAGCGAAGGTGGAGGGCAGCATAGACTCCATAGAGGCTGTCTCGAAGCAGAGATTTCCAAAGCTCAACATAAACCTTGAAGGCATAGAGTCGAAAGGCGAGCACATTTCCATAGCGTACACTTTTTCTGCAGACTACTTCGATTCGGACGCTACATCCGCGAAGAGCATAGGCAACATAAAGATACGCGGCACAGTTGACGTGAAGGATTCAAAGGACGTTCTCAATGCGGTCGTGAAGAAGTGGAACGATGAGAAGAGGCTGCCCACAGTGCTTGCGGAAGAGGTGATAAACGCCCTCAACTTCAGGTGCAGCGCCACTGGCACGCTAGTAGCATCTTCACTCGGCCTGATACCTCCGCTTGTCATAAGCACGACGAAGATACAGGAAGAGGAGAAGAAGTAAAGCAGCGAGCCTGGCGGGATTTTCATGGTCATGCCGGAGGCATGCCCAATTTGAACCCGCAACCGCGTGGTCCGAAGCCACGTGCGCTGTCCAAGTTGCGCCACAGGCCCACCCAAGCGTAAACCAGCAGTTTAGAAATACGAGAGCTTGGTCTGCTTTATCCTGCCTATAGTCTTCCAATACCTCCTTATATTCTTTTCCACGTACGCGTTGCCGATGTTCTTCCTCACAGCGTCTATCGTCTTGAAATCTGAGGGGTATCCGGATCCGAAGTCTATGCCTGATGCCTTGCAAAGCTTCCGTATTTCCAGGTCCCTTGTAACCTTTGATATTATGCTCGAGGCTGATACCACGGGGTATCTCACATCTGCCTTGTGCTCTGATACAACCTTAGTGTATTTTACGCCGCTCTTCCGGCTTCCCCGTATGCCAACGACCCTGGTGGGCTTCTTGGAATACATGTTAACGCGCATGCCGAACCTCTCCTCTATGACGTCGGGCGAGTCCAAGTAAAGCTCACCTACGTCATGCTTTACCCTATCAAACAGCTGTGCAAAATGGGACGCTTCCAGTTCGTTCAGTGAGATCCCCTTCGCCATCGCTTCGTTTATCTCCCCTGCGCTTATGACTCCTACCTCTATCGCCGAGGCTACCTCCCTTATCTGGTCATACAGCTCCTCCCTCCTTTTTGGGGTGAGGAGCTTAGAGTCGCGCACACCTATTTCGGCGAACTTCTTCACCGAACCCTTTCCAATCCCCACTATGGATACAACAAGCGGGCCCAGCACTGCGCCCCTTCCTGCTTCGTCACCGCCGCATATTATGATACAACCACCCCTGCGACGAAGAGAAGGTCACAGCTGCTTCCTGTCCGTCACTATGTAAGTGTTGACAGCGAGTATGGCGTTGTACGGGACCTTTATGTATTTGTCGTCGCCAACCATCTTCTCTGCTATCGCGCTGTCCATGTCAGGCTCTACGACTATGGTCTTTATCTTCCCAGTGACCTCGCTCACTTCCATGTCAACGAAGACTCCCAGGTCAAATCCGTCGTTCGTCACAACCTTCTTCCCTACCAGCTGTTTAGCTATTATAAACTTTACCATAATCTACACCATTGGGTTCTCTAAGGATATTTTTGTAGAAACTAATTAATACCTTTAGTTTGCTGGCGTATTGTCGTCTACCTCTCAATAAAAACGCGCCGAATACACATTTAAGCTTTTTCTGGCATAATAGAACGATGCACAGGGAGAGCATACTGCTGAGGGAAAAACAGGCGGGGATAATACTGCTCCTCAAAAACGGCCAGGACACCAGCATAAGCGGGATTGCCAAAGCGACCGGTACTACTTACGTGCACGTCAGCAATTTCCTGTCGGAATGCGAGAAGCTCGGGATAACGTCCTCAGAGCGCCACGGCAGGTCGAAAAGCATAAGGCTCAGCGAAAAGGGAATGAAGCTCGCCGAGCTCATCTCAGCCGTAAGCGCCTACACTGAAAGTCCGAAAGATGCGAAGGCGCAATCCTAGACGACGTTTATAGACGTCCTCTTCCTGACCGCGTTTATAACTTTGTCGTAATCCTGGTAGTGCGCGGTCGAAATCATTGTCACAGTGTATTCGCCAGGATCCGTATCTATGCCGCTGAATACGTTGAGCTTCAGCTCCTTTTCCCCTGAAGGGCTTATCTCCCCTATCTTCAACTCTTTGACCTTGGAGAGCCCTATCTCATCGAAGCTGAGTTTTCCTGGCAGCTCAACCGCGAAAGAGGTCAGCAGCGGCTCATTGGTCAGGTTCTTCACTTTTATGAATAGTATGGATGAACCTTTTTTCCCGGAATACAGCCTGTATGGGAACCATTCCGTCGAAATCATGTAAGGCGAGAACTTCTCCGCCTGCTGTGCATCCTTCTTCCCGAACATACCTAGGAACGCCATAAACTATCGCCTTACATATATACCACGAATCAAATAAAAATCTTCTCAAGCCAAGGCACCGTTGCCGAACACGCGTGCCGCTGATATAAGCTTATATAGTTTGCTTTGCAATATGTTATCGTTGCGGGTTTTTCGCCGCGGCGTGTAGTTGGTTGTACAGAATGGTGCGATGGGATTGGATGCCGATAAAACACAACCTTACAAAATATGACCTGATAAAGGACCGTATACACAAGGTCGCGCTCAAGCCCGATGCGGAAATGTCCGCCGAGGACATAGAGACCAGGAACATTGCGATAATAATAGCTTCTTTTGCGTCCAACCATGCATGGAGGACCTACAAGTTCCTCTCAGATGGATCGTTCAACCTGAACCAGCAGGAGGTGCACGAGGAATACAGGGACGCCAGGAGCGGCAGGTGGAAATCGATAACCACCTCTGACATAAGCGAGGTCGCGCAGAACACCAAGATAAATTCGGCGTTCTCCAATTGGCTGTTTTTCAATGTGGAACCGCAGTTTCACGACGCATACAAGAAAGCGTGGATGCAGCTGCAGAAGGACTTTGAATACGACTGCGACACCCTCGACAACCGCTAATCTAAAGCTTTTTAAACCAATCGCTAAAACACAGTCCATCTTTGTGCATATTAGCGGAACTGTGAGTATTTAAAACTTGCCAGAAAAATAGCTACTGCGCACTTTGCGGGGGATACATATGGTGGCCAAAATTGTCTTGAAAAGGAATGGTGAGAAAGTTGCCTTCGATGAGGGCAAGATAACTTCTGCTATACAGAAAGCGTTTTCCAGCACGTATTCTAACAGGACGGACGCGGAGAATCTTTCGGATGCAAAGCATGCAGCCGATGATGTGGTGGCGAAGATAAACTCCATTGCCAAGGACGAGGTGAGCGTGGAGGAGATACAGGACATAGTTGAGAAATCCCTTATGGGAATAGACCCGAACGTGTCAAAAGCCTACATTCTGTACAGGCACAAGCATGCTGAGACCAGGATATTCAAGGCATCTCTCGGGATAGGCGACGACGACCTTAAGATGCCGCTCAATTCCCTCATAGTGCTATCTGCAAGGTACCTGCTGAAGAACGAGCAGGGCAAGGTTGTGGAGACGCCGCAGCAGCTATTCTGGAGGGTTTCGCGCTCGGTAGCCAAGGCGGAAGCAGCATACAACAAGGACGACGCGCAAATCGACGAGATAGCCAAGGAGTTCTACAGCGTGATGACATCAATGCTTTTCATGCCTAATTCCCCAACTCTTATGAATGCGGGGACGAACCTAGGCCAGCTAAGCGCATGCTTCGTGCTTCCTGTGGGCGACTCGATAGATGAAATCTTCGACTCAGTCAAGTACGCAGCCATGATACACAAGAGCGGCGGAGGGACCGGTTTCGCCTTCTCCAGGCTCAGGCCTGCAAACGACATAGTGCGCGGCACGAGCGGGGTTTCAAGCGGCCCGATATCGTTCATGAAGATATTCGATGCTGCAACTGAGCAGATAAAGCAGGGTGGCAAGCGCCGCGGCGCCAACATGGGCATACTGCGCGTAGACCACCCTGACATACTGAGCTTCATAGTTTCCAAGGAGAACGAGGGCGTTCTCCGCAATTTCAACATATCTGTAGGAGTTACTGACGATTTCATGAGGGCGCTCAAGAACGGCGACGAATACAGCCTCATAAATCCGCACACGGGCAAGGCAGTTGGAAAGCTAAGCGCCAAGGTTGTATGGAATCTGATAGTGACAATGGCTTGGAAGACCGGCGATCCGGGCCTGGTATTCCTAGACAGGATGAATTCGAGCTTCTCAAATCCTGTTCCGTCTTACGGTCCGATAGAGTCTACCAATCCTTGCGGAGAGCAGCCGCTCTACCCGTTCGACTCGTGCAATCTCGGCTCGATAAACCTGGCAAACATGGTGAAGCTGGTCGACCACAAGTACGAGATAGACTGGGAGCTTCTCGAGAAGACAGTCGCTACAGGGACGAGGTTCCTTGATGACGTGATAGACGCAAACAAATATCCGCTTAAGCAGATAGACGACGTGTCAAAATCAATAAGGAGGATTGGGCTTGGTGTCATGGGCTGGGCTGACATGCTGATAAAGCTCAGGATAAGGTACGACAGCAATGAGGCACTTGCGCTCGCCGAGAAGGTCATGTCATTCATAACCGAAAATGCGAGGAAGACGAGCGAGAAGCTTGCCGAGGAGCGCGGGCCTTTCCCTGCGTTTAAGGACAGCATATGGTACAGGCTGGGCTACAAGCCGCTGAGGAACTCGACAGTCACTACGATAGCTCCTACGGGCACGATAAGCATAATAACTGGCGGCGCGTCGCAGGGCATAGAGCCCATATTCTCAGTTGTGTACATGAGGAACGTCCACGACAGCCTCGGCTCCAACCTGATAGAGGTTGACAATGAGTTCGAGAAGTTCGCGCTGCAGTACAACTTCTACTCAGAGGCGCTTATGAAGGAGCTGGCAGGCAGGACGTCGATACAGGACGTGGAGGAGATACCCGAGGAGGTGAGGCGCCTCTTCGTGACCGCCCACGACATAGCTCCGGAGTGGCACGTCAAGATGCAAGCAGCGTTCCAGAAATACACCGACAACGCAGTATCAAAGACGATAAACTTCCCGAGCTACGCCACGCCGCAGGACATAGAAGGGGCGTACTTCATGTCATACGAGCTTGGGTGCAAGGGCATAACGGTCTACAGGGACAGCAGCAAGAGCGTCCAGGTGCTCCAGGCTGTTGACCAGAAGGAGCACATCAGGAACAGCTCGCTCGCTGAATCAAGGAAGAACCATGAGCATCAGAACGCAACCACGACCATATCAGAGATAAGGGACGGCGCCAGCACTTACGTGCTATCCGCCACCAAGCAGTTCCCCTGCCCAGATTGCGCTACAAACATGATAGCTGCGGAAGGCTGCTACACATGCCCCAAGTGCGGGCACAGCGAGTGCAGCTGATACCAAAAAGCGCTCTGCATCGGCTTCACAACAGTGCCGCTGCACAGCGGGGCTGATGCGAATCTCTATACAGGCACGTAGAACAGCCCGGAAAGCAGTATCGCGACCAAAGCAAGCCCCATCGCACCAAGGCTGACGTTTCTCGCAATCCCGTACTTCTTCTTCGTCCCAGTGCCAAGGTATGCGATACCTACGTAGACAAGCATAGCGTCAGTCGCGAGTATCGGCGCCAGGTACACAACATTGCCCAGGAATGGCCTGAACTGCGCATAGAGCTCCACGCTAAGCGCTATTGCCGCCAAGTAGAGTGCGAATGCTACTGCTGCTGACGATCTTTTTCCTATATAGTATGGAAGGCTTCTCGAGCGCCTTGCCTTTCTGTCCCCAGCGTAGTCGCGTATTATTCCGTGTATCTCCCTGGCAAGGCCGCTCAGGAATATGAGCGCGAAGACCACGAGGAGAGAGGGCAGCATCGATCCCGATACCACGTAGCTCCCGTAAACGAAGGGTATCGCCATCGAAAAGGCTATGTAGGCATTTCCCAGAAGCAGCGTATTCTTCAGCCTGTAGCTGTAGGCGTATGCGAGCGCAGCGAACACTAACGCTATTACGAACGCAGCCGCATTTATGAATGCGCTTGCTGCCACCCCTACAGCAAAGCACGCAATTGCTGTCCAGAATGCCTCCCGTGGCTTTATCACTCCTGACACGATTGGCCTGTCAACCCGCTTGTTGGCCCTGTCTGTCTCTATGTCGTAGTAATCGTTTATCGCGAATGATCCCATGCTGACAAGCGCAGGCGTGACAAGGCTCATAAGGAGTATGAACGCCGCAGGCAGCCTTCCGCTCCCGGCTATCAGCTCCGCCGCAAGCACAGCAACAATAAGCATGGCACTGTGCTCTATTCTTGTAAGTTTCAGGAAGGCTGCGACCCTGCTCATACGCACCACACCGGGATGTATTGATGGAATAATGAATCTATAAATATATAGCACTTGAAACAATTTCATATGAAACAGCGCGCTTCCCGCCAGCAGGCAGCAATAGACATGCTCGTATCTTACTCGTGGGCAATACTGCTTATAGCGATAGCCGTCGCCATAATAGTGGTGCTGGCGCTCTCAAGACCGCCGACTAGCTATGAGCAGTCCACGTGCAGCATACAGCCGCTTTTCCCCTGCCCCGAGACTCTTCTTGCTGCATCCTCATCAACGCATCCAATAGAGTATACGCTGCTATTCTACAACAATTTCGGCACTCCGATATTCATACCGTCAAACGGCTTCAACATTTCAGTGGTCAATATAGGGCGTAGCGGCACAAGCCATATAACCGGCAACTGCACGCCAAGCCTTTCAACATACGGCTCTCCAGTCATATGCTCCGCTTACATACCCGGCACGATCGCCCCGCCTCTGAACTCGAAGACCAACGTCCTGTTTTCAATAAGCTATCAGATATGCGGCGCCCCGAAGCTCTCAGCGTGCAAAGCTCCTACATACTCCTCCTCTGGGTATTCCACCCAGTCGTTTGCCCCGGCCAACATAAACCTCATACCCCTGCAGTTCCAGACAAGCACGGGGACAGGCAGCATATACGTAAACGGCGTCAAGTACCTAAGCGGCCAGACCGGATTCTTCGTAACCGGCAGCTACCTCCTGTACGCCTCGCCTCCATCCGGATACGGCTTCTCGAGCTGGACTCCAACCTCGGTGTCAGTGACTTCCACAACGGCACAGAATACCAGCCTCTACATAAGCAGCAACGGCATAATAGAGGCTAATTTCATTAACGTAGTGCATCCAACTACGACGCTGCTCTCAACAACCTCAACTTCTACTACTAGTACAAGCACCACGACCTCCACCACTACTTCGACCACTACATCCACGACAACCTCAACAACAACATCCACAACCTCAACGTCCACATCAACAACACTGACAACGACCTCAACAACAACATCCACAACCACCTCCACGACAACTTCAACTACAACCACCTCCACGACCACATCGACAACAACATCCACGACTACATCCACAACCACCTCGACTACCACATCGACAACAACATCCACGACTACTTCGACAACGATTACGACAACATCCACGACAACCTCAACAACAACATCCACAACCACCTCCACGACCACTACATCCACGACAACCTCAACAACAACATCCACAACCACCTCCACGACCACTACATCCACGACAACCTCAACAACAACATCCACAACCACCTCCACGACCACTACATCCACGACTACATCGACAACGTCTACATCGACAACCGTCTCGACCAACGGTGCATCAAGCACTTCACATTCAACCAATGGTGCCTCTTCGATATCAGTATTCGACAGCTGCTCTGTGTATGGCAGCACGAGCATAGCCCTCGCGAACGGCACATATATCCCGGCGAGCAGCATAAGGGAGGGCATGAAGGTGCTCTCGTACAATCCGTCGACAGGGAAGGTCTTGCCATCAACAGTGACGTACG
>JAMCYB010000010.1 GCA_023474385.1 Candidatus Martarchaeota archaeon
CAACGCAACATATTTAAATCTTCTTTGACTAAAATATCCTTTGGTGCTATTTATGGCAGCATGTGCTTTCTAGAGTTGCGTATTTGAGAGCCAGCGCTTTATGAAAATACAACACTTAGAAGCTATCAGCCATGATACATTGATGAAGTCGTGTTCTTCACGACGGATTTGAGGAGAAGAGTCTTGCTTATAATTTAACACCACCTAGGGGATGGCTTGGCTGTAGTAGCGATGAAGGCCGTGGCAAGCTGCGATAAGCCTGGGGTAGCCGCAAGTCGGGCTTTGAACCCAGGATTGCCGAATCGTACATGCAAATGTATGCAGACGCGGGGAACTGAAATATCTTAGTACCCGCAGGAAAAGAAAGCGCGAGCGATGCGGTTAGTAATGCGAATGAAACCCGCACAGGGCAAACTGAATCCTGCTTTGCAAAAGGCGTGGAGATGTGGTGCAGCGACAAGCTATCCAGGACATGAGCCGAACACGTTGGAAAGCGTGGCTATAGAGAGTGACAGCCTCGTAGGCAAAGTGCGATGGAAGCTGCTGCAAAGAGTAACTCTGCTTGAGTATGTAGAGTGAATACGGGGCCATTAAACCCCAACCCTAAATATTGACTACAGACCGATAGCGTACAAGTAGCGCGAGTGAAAGCTGAAAAGAACCCACACGCGTGGGATTGAAAAGATCTGAAACTAGGTGGTAACACGAAGGTAGGGCACGAAAGGGACGAAGGGCGTGGAAGCGAAGGTTTGAAAAAATTTAGCGACATGCCTGGACCAGTGTTCTATCATTCTTCTTGAAGCAAGAGCCAGGGAGTGTATTGGAGTGGCGAGCAGAAATGCGTAGCGAAAGCGAGAGCGCGCAGCATTGCGAGGCGCGGCGTATGAAAATGCGTCAAGTCACTCTTTTACGACCCGAAGCCACTGTGAACTACGCGCGACCAAGGCGAAGCTAGGCTAACGCCTGGTGGAGGCCTGCCACCTGTCATGGCATGTCCTGTTGGGTGAGTTGCGGGTAGCGGCGATATACCATTCGAACGTGGCAATAGCGGGTCCCCTCTGAAGTATCTTTAGGATAGCTCCGGGCGAGTTTGCACATGCGGTAGAGCTACCGACTGGCGGGTAAGGGGTCGAAAGGCCTCCCTCGCCTATCAAACTCCGAATGTATGTGCTGCGTAGACCCCGGGAGTCGACGACGCTGGGTAAGCTAGCGTCGTGAGACTGCAAAGATAGTGACTAGGGTTAAGGTCCCCAAATCCTAATTGAGTGTATCAAAGGGTGGAAGCGCCATAGACAGCTGGGAGGTAGGCTCAGAAGCAGCCATCCTTCAAAAAACGCGTAATAGCGTACCAGTTGAGGCGTTCCCGCCCGAAAATATACGGGGCTAAATTAGGTACCGAGACCCTAGAGTACGCAAGTACTGGTAAGAGGGCGTGCAGCGCGGCAAGAAGTATGTCCGAGAGGACATATGGACCGCGCCGCAGAGCATATCCTGGTGTTAGTAACATCATATATGGGTGAGAATCCCATACACCGAAAGCACACGGGTTTCTTCGCAACGCTCGTCAGCGGAGAGTTAGGCGGTCCTAAGTCGCATGCCAACCACACTGCGACAAAAGGGAAGCTGGTTAATATTCCAGCCCACGGCATGTAGGAGTGGCAACACAAGGCAGATTTCTGACGCTTGGGGATATGTCCGAAAGAAAGTGCAAACGGCTGCGGAGTCTCGTTATGAGGAGAAGCAGCTAAATGAACTGTTGGACTGATTTCCTGAGACAGTGAAAAGGGAATCTGCAACGATCATGCTGTCCCGTACCTAGAACTAGTACAAGTGTTGCTGGCTTAATAGGCCAAGGTGTGACGGAGCTAACCGAGGTTAGGGAAATCGGCAAAATAGTAGCGTAAGTTTTCGACAAGCTATGTCTGCGCACGGTATGCGCAGATGTCACTGACTAGGGAACAACGACTGTTTATCTAAAACACAACTCACCGCAAAGCCGAAAGGCTTAGTACAGTGGGTGACGCCTGCTCACCGCCAGTACGTGAAAGCCCTTTACAAGGGGAATAAGCGCTGGCAAAGAGCGGGAGTAACTCTGACTCTCTTGAGGTAGCGTAATACCTCGTCATTTAATCGATGACTTGCATGAATGGCGTAACGATTGTTCCACTGTCCCAACCTCGGGTCCGGTGAACTCACTACGTGGTGAATATGCCACGATCTTCCAGTGGGAAATGAAGACTCTATGAAGCTTGACTACAGCCTGTTGTTGTCGTATGTCGGATTATGCATAGCGTAAGTGGGAGCGTCGAAACCAGCGCTTTGGTGCTGGCGGAGCGATAATGTAACACCACTCTTAGTTTGCCATATGGCTTACTCGGAAGAGGACAGCTGCAGGTGGGTAGTTAGACTGGACGGTTGCTTTCGATAAGGAAACGAAAGTAACCAAGGCTCTGCTTAGGTGGTTTGGGAAACCACTGTCAAGCACAAAGGCAAATGCAGGGCTGACTGTATTCCGAAAAGCGAGGAATGCAGACTGGAAACAGGGGCTTAATGAACGTTGGTAGCTCTTTTAATGGGGCTCCAAGCTATTAGACAAGTTACTCTAGAGGTAACCGATTCGTCGCCGGTGAGAGTCCACATCGACCTGGCGCATTGATACATCGATATGGGCCCATGGTATCCTGGCGGTGCACAAGCCGCCAAGGGTTGGTCTGCTCGACCATTAAAACCATACGCGAGCTGAGTTCAGTACGTCGCGAGACAGTACGGTAATATCTACTGGAAGTGTAAGTGCCAGAGGGTAAGATTCCTTTAATACGAGAGGAACGAGGAATCGGCGCCGCTAGTGTACCAGTTGTGTAAGCATTGCTGGGTAGCCACGCGCCATAAGGATAAGTCCTGAAAGCATCTAAGGACGAAGCCTGACCCGAAACGAGGCACTAGGGCGGTCGCAATAGACGACTTTGATAGGACGGGTGCGTAAGCAGGGAGCTTCGGCGACCTGTGAACATACCGTTACTAAAGCCTGATATATAAGCAAGCTCTTCTCCATTCTTGTTTTGTTTTTTCAAAGCACTAGAGGACACTAAGTCCGATTCTACGAAGCCATTGGTAAACCAATAGCGCTGCGGCTATGTATAAGGTAAAAAAAGGTTGGCTGTAAGCCAACCAAAAGGCCTTTACGCCGCTGCCGTGTTGGTTCCTCTCCTTATCAATGCGTATATTTCTGGCGCTTCGTGCTTGTCAAGCTTCAACATCAGCTTGAAAGGCTTCAGGTTGAAGTACTGCGCACCCATTGTAGCTTTCATCTCTTCAGGTGTTGCAGCGCCTAGATGGTTTATCATATAGATTGGATTGTTCCAGTTTAGGTCCATGCTCAGCATTGGGCCCTTCATCTCTACGTTGACAGGCTCGTACCATCCTGATGGATATCTGAGCGCATTGATGCGGCGCTCTAACAAAGCCTGGCGGTTTGGGCCGAACATGTCCCTATATCCTCCCTGACGCTTTTTTAATTCTTTTGCAGCAGCCTTATCCCCCGCCTCAGCCTCAACCTTCAGTTCTTCAACCTCCTCGTGCCTTCCTTTATTTATCTCTACGAGTGTTGGCTTTATCTCGGGGTTGTATAGTATTGATATAGTGGTGTATGCAGTCGACGGCTCGCCAATTTTCTGGTAAATGAAGAACATACGGAAGTTTGTCAAGACTATTTCTTCCGCTCTGGTCTTGCATGAAAAACCCAGATAGCCCTTCCTAATAAGAGGCCTGTCGACAATATGCTTATCTGTAGGATATTTTGGGGCCGACCCGGTTTCGTTGTTCTTTATGGCATTCACCGCTGCGCTTGCCTCCCGGATAGCCTTCACTGGATTGAATACTGCTGAACCCCACTCTGCTTTTGTCTTCTTTGCAGTTATGACTTTCAGTACCTGCTCCCCCTCTATCAGGAACTTTGCATAGTTTCCATTCAAGTCCTTTGTTTCAGCCATTTAATCACCTTCGAAAGGTACTGGAACCGATATAATATATATACCTTTTTATTGGAATTACCGCTGCATAGCCTTCAATTCGGCTATGCGCTTGCTGAGCTTGTCTGCAGCGTCGTTGATCCCGTATTTAACCGCGATGGCATGCTCGAATTCGAGGTCTATCTGCGCATCGATAAGCTTCTTCTTGCCCATATGCATCTGTGCTTCGGCCTCATATGCATCCATTGCATCCTGTATTGCCCTTTGCTTTTCAGTGTCTTTGCCCATGAATGCGTATACTTTCGCTTCGCCTTCCTTTATCCTGCTGTATTCTTTTGTATCGCCTTTCTTCAACCTGCCTTCAGCTTCCGTATACAATTCCAGTGCCTTTGATGACATCTCATCTGCTATGTCGGTAAAACCTTTTTCGGAGGCTTCTTTAGCAAGATTTATGCTCCTATACGCAGCATTTACGTATGCCTTTGATTTCTCATCATGCAATATGCTTTTCTTAGCGCTTTCGTATATGCTGAGGAACTCTGACGCGGGCATAACTCCGTTGTTTATGGCTTTTCTGCGCAGGTCAGAGGTTTGGTTAAATCCTTCCAGTGGCAGGCTCGCCAATATGCCATGTTCGTTCTTATTCGACTCTATCTGGCCTATCGTATCTTCTACAATCTTCTTTTCCATAGTCCCCTTTACCGTTTCGTTGCTGGTTACCCTCTTCAATGCATTGTAGGTGGCAATATTTTCTGAATGGCCAGGCATAGAAGGCGCAATGGTCGATTGCTGGTCAGACATGTTGGATACTGCTTTATTCAGGTACTCCTCTGCCAGCTTCTTAGCTTTTGTCATCTCCTCTAGATCTGAATCAGTCTTGTTAGTCAACTTTTCCAGATTTGTGTAGGCAGATTTATATGCGAAGCCTATGAGATTGGGCTTGAAGTTTTTATTTATGTATTGCTCTGCAACCATTAAGTGCTGCTTTGACGCAAGCCTGAGTGCCTTATCCTGTGAGGAGGTATCAGGTGCGGCAGCAAATGCGGATGCGGCATCTTCATATGCCCTCGCCGAATATGAATACTCCAATTTGTTGGCATGTTCTTCAGCCTTTTTCATGTATGTTTCAGCATGCTTGAGAGATCTATTTTCCATCTTTTTGACCCATGACATATGTTCCACCTCTAACCACGTTTTTAAATAAGAATTGATAAGATATATACGTGTTATTATTCTGGTGATTGCATGCGCGAAGCGATGTTGGACAACAGGCTGAAAGTGCTGCAAGGCAGCTCCGCAATGAGCCCTGATGCGCTTGTCAATAGTATCATCAGCATGAATTCGAGTTCTGCCTTGATACAGGTATTCGATATCGGCAAGGTCATAAACGAGCTTCATCTGCAAGCCGCTTATGCCAATGCCGTTGAAGCCTTTTCGGAAGGCACCAACATATCGAAGAAGTTATATATGGAATTCCTTCTGTTTGCTGCCATGACCAGGCAGATAGGCACTGCCACAGGGCTATTCAGAGTAGAGGATACGGCACAGTTTGTTGTTGCATCTGACAGCCCTGATGCCCTGGATGCAGCAAGGAAATTCGTTAAACTGGGCGAATTCAGGACTAGTAGCGAAAGAGAGCTTCAAGTCGCGAAAACATTCGGCATAGATTCGGATTATGCACGGCTGAATCAAAGAATCTTGCAGAAGATGGCAGTCTCAAGATTGCAGGATTGATTCAAAGATCCGGCTAGATGTCGATCTCTAAAACAATAGGAGCGTGATCCGATCCTTTGACGTCTTTGAGTATTGATGACGATTTGACCCTGTCCTTGATGTCTGACGAGACCATAAAGTAGTCTATCCTCCATCCTATGTTTCTTGGCCTTGCATTGAACTGGTATGACCACCAGGAGTAATGGCCGCCTTCTTTTGTGAACATCCTGAACGTATCTATATAGCCGTTTGAAATGAACTTTGACATCCACTCGCGTTCCTGCTCTGTGAATCCGGCATGGTTCTCATTGTCCCTAGGCCTTGCTATATCTATATCTTCGTGTGCAACGTTGAAATCCCCGCACATTATAAGCGGTTTTGATTTGCGCAGGCTGTTTGCATATTCCAGGAATTTCTTGTCGAAGTCGAGCTTCATGTCTAGGCGAGCGAGGTCGGGCTGCGCATTTGGGAAATAGGCATTGATGAAGTGGAATTTATCGAATTCAAGGTCTATTATCCTCCCCTCCTCGTGCTCGAAACCGTATGAGACGTTTACCGGTTTTTCTTCGACGATGCTCATGGTTCCGCTGTATCCTTTCCTCTTGGCCGGATTGATATACCTGTAATGGCCTATGTGGCTTGTCTCCTCTGGTACGCTCTTTTCATCAGCCTTAGTTTCCTGGATAGCTACGCCGAAGTACAAAGAATCCGAAAGGATTTTGAGTGATCCGCTTCGTACGGCTGCCCTGATGCCATTAACATTCCATGATAGGAATTTTCTCAGCATATGTATCAGTACTATTTCCATATAGCTGCTAATTTAAAGCCATATGTGCGCGCTTTCTAGGGGGCATCATTTACTTCCGATTCGCGACCCTGTGCTTTGCGTCCTCATAATCCATGTTCAGTATGTCGAGTATCCGCTGTGCCTTCACCTTGCCTATCTTGTCTATTTTTAGGAGGTCTTCTATGTCGCTGTTTGCTATATTGCTTATGCTGCCGAAGTGCGACAGGAGCGCCTTTGCCAGCTTGGGCCCTACGCCTGGTATGTTGCCCACTATGTATTCCTGGTATTCTGAATCCGTATAAGCATGAACGCCGCCTTTAAGAGAAGGCATCCTTGTTCTCTCAGATTGCTCGTGCTTTGCCAGTGA
>JAMCYB010000005.1 GCA_023474385.1 Candidatus Martarchaeota archaeon
ATATTAATATTTAAGAACAATGGATAAGTGCCAATTTTCAAACGCACATAAGGGGCTCGTAGTCGAATGGTAAGACGTCTCCCTCACACGGAGAAGATCAGGAGTTCGATTCTCCTCGGGCCCACTTGCGTTTAGGGGTTATATGTGCTCATTCACGGTATTGAGCATCTCGGCGCTTACCTTTTTTATCGGCTTGCTTGAGTCTATCACGAAGCAGTTCTGCCTTCCCTGGACAAGCTCCAGATACGCATCCCTTGCCCTTTCTAGGAATTCCTGCTTCTCGAATACCGAGAGCTCTTTCCCAGGAGCCTTGAGCCTATTGTATGCTTTATCCCCGTCTATATCAAGCACGAAGGTGATTGTGGGCTCTGGAATGCCGTAGCATATCCCTTCGAGGCGTTTCCTGTCTATCCCTGATGCCATGCCGTATGCAAGCGTAGATAGGTAGTACCTGTCGGTTATAACGTGGTAGCCCTCATCGAGCTTCGGCACTATGGCTTTTGATATGTGCTCCTCCCTGTCAGCCGCAAAAAGCATCTGCATTGCCATCGGCGAAAGGTCGTTCCTGTGCAGGAGCTCCCTTATCGATGCCCCTATTATGCCCGTGCTTGGCTCCTTTGTAAGAAAGACCTTGTTGTTCTTCCTTAAGGAATCGTAGAGGAGGCTTGCCTGAGTGCTCTTGCCAGAACCGTCTATGCCTTCTATAGCTATTAGCATAATAAGAAGAGGAAGGAAAAAAAGAAAAGCCTAACGCAACGTGTGCGTCAGGACCTATATCGCGTTATAGGCTTTGCCCGTCATTCCTTTGTCGGAGTCTTGATGTTATCTGTAGGCCCTGTAGCTTCTGCGGCCGAGCCCGCTTCTTTGCCCGGCGTTATGAGCAGGTCTGCGATGTTTGTTGTCTTCGTAGGCATCTGCAAGGTCCTTCCTTTCAGCAGCCTATACATGTATTCTGCATGATTCTCGCTTATCTTCTGCAGTTCCTTCCTGAGTTTCTCGTATTCAGGCTGCGTGTTCGCATCTGGGTATAGCGACTGGAGCATGCTGTTCAGCTGATTGAATACCGTTATTATTTCATTGTGCGTGGTGCGCTCCGATTGCTCCCACTCACTTATGCTTGTCGTATATGCTAGATCCACCCTATATATCATGTCTGCCAGCTCCTTCTTCTTTTCCACGTCGGTCTCCTTGTTGAACAAGTCAACGAGGTGCTTCGTCGCGTGGTTGAAATGGGTCTCCTCGTTCCTGTCCTCCTTTAAGACCTCTGCTTTTGCTAATATCACTGCCGTGTACAGTTGCAGCGCGTGTTCCATTGTAAGCTTATGGTCGTTTATCTCGCCTTCGTATTTCTTGTATTCAGCGTCGACTATCGCCTTCTGCTTGGTGTTTGCTGCCAGGTAGTGTTTGAGCTCGGCAATCCAGACGTTCATTTTAGGCTTTGAGTCCCAACCGTAGTATGTGCCCCCTGTAGCTGTGGTGGCATTATTGCTTGATTGTGCTTCTGGCTGCTTTTTGCCTCCTTTTGCAGCAGTGGTAGATTCGGCGCCTATCTCCTTCTTCATCTCGCGCACGCTTGGGGCAAAATTTAACAGGTATTCCTTCACCGCATTCAGGTTCGGCTCTAATTCCTTTGCAAGCTGGGAGGCATTCGCCTTCTTTCTCGCATTGACGTTTAGGTCGCCGAGCACTGAAATTGTCGAATATGCCTTTCCTACGGCCCTCAGGATTTCGGGGTTTCGCGCCATGTCATCGATTAGCTCATTCACATTGCTTATGCGCTTCTCGGACATATCTGCCGACGACTTCCTGCCTATGTGCGGCCCTACCCTGCCTTTGAACCTTTCCCAGTAGGTAATGGCAAGCTCCGCTTCCATCTTCTTGCCCTGTTTCCTCGCCAGATTCGCGTCCTCTCCCATCGCTGCCAGGAACTTGCTGAAATCCTGTGACAATGCGAGCGCATCGTTGAAACGTTTGTTGTTCCTTATGAGATTCAGTGCTGCCTCCTCTGTTGTTATACCCTTAAGTTCGCCCTTCAGCTCTTTTGCCGCGGCATCGATGCCTTCCAGTATAAGGCCCCTTATTGCAGTGGTTGGATGGTTAGCTAATGAGGTTAACATCTTGCACTCTGAAAGCGCATTATCCGACTGTTTGCGTGTGCTCTTTATATCTTCGGCTTGCTCCAGGTGTATCTTTGCGTCTTCCTCTTCGGGCTTCATTGCCTCCAGCGCTTTCCTTGAAGAGCGAATGCTGGACGATAGGTCCGTGACTTTGTCTTGCGCTTTGTCAAGCTCTTTATCTAACTCGGATATCTTTTTGTCCAAGGCCTTCTTTTCCTCTGCGGTTGTGCTGGCATCATTAGCCTGCTTTTTCTTGGCAACGGAATCCTCAAATATGTCCATGAGCTTGATTGTCGCAGCCTTGAACTCTTTAGTATTCTCGTTTATGGAACCGCGGAGCGCCTCTGCCTTATCTATTATCGCCTGATATTCGGGCTCTTTTGATTGGGCCTCGGCCTCGTTTGCAAATCCGGCAGCCTTCAGCTTCTCTTCTATGCTCTTGCTGCACTCCTCAGCGTATGCCTTCTTGCTGTTGGACATTTTGTTTAGGCTCTCCTTTATTGCATTCGTCCCTACCATTGACGAAAATGATTTTATGAAATTGTTTATGTTTTCATTTAGCTCTTTCGATATCTCTCCCCCCTTTGTCTCTTCGGAACGGTTTTTGCCTGCAAATACCATAGTTATACACCATTTGTATTCCTTTTATAGTAAATTTCATAATATTTAAAGGTTTATATGGCTGCATCAAAGGGTTTTTAAACCTACCGCCCATACGGGATAAATAGACGGCAAGCCCACTGATGCGCGCAGTGCGGTATTCAGCGCGTTTTAGCCCCTCTGGCGTATACGCACATCTTGCCTAATGGGCAGGCTCTGCAGACGGGCTCCGACTTCCTGCAGTAGTTCTTGCCTATCTCGACGAACTGCGCGTGCATGTCGTTGTACAGCCTTTCAGAAGGTGGTATGCGCTCGTGGAACATTGCCTGCAAGGAGTCGTAATCCATGTCTTCCTGCATGCTGAATACCCTCGACAGTATGCGCTTAGTATATGCGTCTATGACGAATATGGGCTTGCCTGCTGCGTACAGTATTATCGAATCGGCGGTCTCCTTGCCTATGCCGCTTATGGAAAGCAGCTCTTCCCTCAATGCGCCTTTCTCCTGCAACAGGAACGCTTCGAGCGTTGAATGATTGCGCTTTATGTACAGGCATAGTGCCTTGAGCCTCTTCGATTTCTGCCTATAATAGCCGCTTGGCCTTATAAGCCTCTCGAGCTCTTCCGTTTTTATGGAACATATGCTGTTGAGAGACATCTTCCTTGCAGATTTCAGCGCGGCTATGGCTTTGGCTACGTTGTTCCATGATGTCTGCTGCGTGAGCACCGCGCCCACTACGACCTCGAAGGGGCTATCCCCGGGCCACCAGTTGAGGAATCCGAAGCGCCCCTTAGAAAGGGAATAGAGGCGCATGAGCGCATTGGAGCTGGGCGCATTCTGAGGCGCGCTCATACCTTTATCTCTCCTGAATCTATCTTGGCTATTATGCGCTTCGGGTTTTCGCCCTCGCACGTAACGCCCATGCTCTTGCATGTCCCTAGCACCTGCTTCACCTTGTCGGCGAGGCTGTTGCCGTATATGGAGGCATCCTTTGCAGAAGCTATCTTCTTGGCCTGCTCCAGGCTTATGTTGCCCACTACCTCATCCTTCGCCTTGGCGCCGGTCTGTATTCCAAGCTCCTTCAGTATCAGCGCGCTGGTTGATGGCGAGCCAACTTCAACCCTATAGCTCTTCGTCGCGGTATCGACGTAAACCTTGACCGGCACCTTTATGCCTGAGAATCCCTTTGTCTTCTCGTTTATCTCGCTTATGATCTGGTTTATGTTGACTCCGAGGGGCCCGAGTGCCGGACCCAGAGGCGGCCCTCCGCTCGCCTTGCCGCCTTCTACTAAGCCTTCTATTACAGTCTCTCCCATGTTATCACTGATTAATTAAGCGTTACTCTCGTTCTTTGCCCTCTGGACGACCTTGGCGGTATTCAACTTCGTTGTTATAGGTATGGGCACCACAACATCCATGAGCTCGACGGTCATCTCTGCCTTTATCGGATCCACCTTGAGCACCCTGGCCTTGTAGCCCTTGAACGGGCCCGTAGAGAATTCTACTATGTCGCCCTTCGCCGCTTCCTGCTCCTGTGTCTTGTTCGCCAGAAGCTTGTCTATATCTTCCTTCAATAGGGGCTTTGGAAGCACGCCGTGTATGTTGTGCTCCTTTGTTATGAAGCTCTTCACTGCCATCTCGTCCTCGGCTTCCAGTATTATGTATCCGCGCATGCCTCCAATCACAAGTATCGCGTATATGCTTGAGCCCTCCCCTTTCGAGAGCTTGTTCTGCAGCATGTTCGCTGCTATCCTCTCCTGCCCTGAGGTCACTTTTACGGCGAAGTACATCATTACCACTTGAAACAATACACAGTTTATAGCTTAATATTCTTAATCCTTTATATATTACCTTATTGGAATAGCGCCTGTCAATACGCGCAAACGCGTTGATGCCCATGTTGCATGCAAAAATAAGCAAAGAGCTGGCCGAGAAAGCCAAGAGCATACTGCTCCGGACCGGCAGCCTTGACCATGCAAGAAAAATACAGCATAGGCGCAGCTATATCTATTTTCCAGTAGTTATTGATGGGGAAAATACTAAAAAGCTTCTTATTGACGCGGGATGCGAGCTCGTAGACATCAAGGACGTGAAGAATACGCATGCAGACATGTCTACCTCGCTCAGAGAGGAGCTGGGCACGGATAGGACTGGCGTGAGGTACGACATACTGGGCAGCACGATCATCCTCAACGCCCCGGACGATATGGATATGAAGAGGATTAAGGAGATTGCAAAGGCACTGCGCAATGCCAATCCGCACATTAAGACCGTGCTTGCAAGGGAGGGCGCGGTAAGCGGCGAGTACAGGACGCGCGCCTACAGGTATGTCGCTGGAAGGAAAAGC
This sequence comes from Candidatus Martarchaeota archaeon, assembly GCA_023474385.1. The sequence continues at coordinate 5,064 of JAMCYB010000005.1, forward strand.
TTCCAGGTACTGTACAGGGAAAACGGCTGCGTGTTCTCCTTCGACATGCGCAAGACTTTCTTCTCAAGCAGGCTGTCCTTCGAGAGGAACAGGATTGCTGGCACGGTCAGGGACGGCGAGAAAGTCGTTGTGATGTTCGCGGGCATAGGCCCTTTTGCAATAGAGATAGCGAAGCGCAGGCCGCATTCCGAGGTCATAGCGATAGAGCTCAACCCCTATGCGTACAGGCAGATGCTGAAGAACATAGCCCTCAACAAGGCCATCAATGTTAAAGCCGTTCTCGGAGACGTGAGGGAAGTCTGCAGTTCCTATGAGGGGTTCGCCGACAGGATTGTCATGCCGCTGCCCAAGATAAGCGTATCCTTCCTTGACCAGGCGCTGCAGGTAGCCAAGGATAGGGGCATAGTGCACATATACTCTTTCGTTGAAAGGGAGAAAGGCCTTGAAGAACTGATAGATTCCATAAAGAAGCACGGAAAAGACAATTCCTATAGTATAGAGGTGCTTTCCTCGAGGGAGGTCAGGCCGTATTCGGCACAGGAGATAGAGGTAGCTTTAGACTACCGAATATTGCTGCATTAGGCTGCTATTTCGCTCTGCCTTCGAGCTCTGTCTTTTCCTTTGCCAAGTCAAGTAGGCGCTTGTATGCCGGGGGGTGTGTGGCGAAGGCCCCGTTTATAAGCCCCCACACGTTCTTCTTCGAATCCTTGGCTTCCTGCACGAACTTGTCTATGTCAAGGTCAGGCAGAAGGTCCTTTATCTCCTTCATGTGGTTCTTTATGTCGCGTATGTCCTTGTCCGAATTGAAATAGTCCACTATGTAGAACGACCTTGCCACTGTGGAGTCCTTTGCAGCGTTAGCAGTGCCTACGTTGCTAGTTGTTATCTTGACCAGCGAGCTCGCAAGATATTCGGGGTGCTTAGTATATGCCGCGGAATAGCTGTCGGCATACGATTCCCTGGTGCGCGATAGCGACATCATGAAGAGCTGCGCGATTATGTACACGACGAATGCGAGCAGGCCGAAAAGCATAAGGTACGAAGCCGAATTGTTCCTGCTGTCCATGCCCCCGAAGATGCTCGAGAAGAACATGCTCTGCGCTATTATATATGCAAGCATTGGCACGAATGCCACAACGGTCATCACTGCAACGTCATTGTGCTTCAGATGGCCTATCTCGTGGGCAAGAACGGCCTTAAGCTCGTCGGCATTGAGCACCTGCAGCAGGCCTTCGTGCACGACAAGCGTCGCGCTCTTCCTAGTCCTTCCGAAGACGAAAGCGTTGGGCTCCTTGTATGGCGCTATTGCTATTTTAGGAACTGGAACGCCGGCATCCTTCGCCAGCGTTTCAACTGTAGTATGGAGGTTGGGGTACTCGTCCTTGCCTATGTAGCGCAGCTTCGACGCCATCTTCATAATCTCAGGCGATATGTACCATTGTAGAAGGAAGAAGCCCGCAGCAACTGCGATTATCAGGTATAGGCCTGCGCCGAAATAGAGCATTATGGCGTAGATTATGGCAAAGCCTACTGCGAATATGAGTATGAGAGTTACATACA
>JAMCYB010000009.1 GCA_023474385.1 Candidatus Martarchaeota archaeon
ACGATGGATCCGTATCCTCTTCCTCTTCCACTTCGGGCCCCTTCGCGAGCACTGTGCCGCAGTGCAGGCAGTAGGGCATTACCTTCGTGTCCTTGTATACGAGCTTCTTCTCGTATATCTTCTTGAATACCATAAGCGCCTTGTCCATGTAGTTGGGAGTTGCGGGTATGTAGGCATTGTTGAAGTCAAACCATACGCCAAGCCTTACCGCGTCGTTTATCTGCGCCTGCTCGAAGCCCTTGTATGTAGCGATGCATTTGGATATGAATTCTGCAACACCTATCTTCGCCTCTATGTCCCTCTTCGATGTGAGGCCCAGTTCTTTCTCGACTTTGTTCTCTATCGGCAATCCGTGCACGTCGAAACCTGCCCTGTCGAAAACGTCGTAGCCGCGCATGCGCTTGTACCTGAGCATCGCGTCCTTCCTCGTGTAGCCGCGCGTGTGGCCCATATGCAGCTCGCCGTTGGCATATGGAGGCCCTTCGAGGAAGAAGAATATCTTTCTGCCCTTGTTTTTCGCATTAACCTTCTCACGGGTCTTCTCATGCTCCCATTTTGCGAGCACAGACCTTTCTAGCTCGGATAAGTCTATATTTTGCATGTAATCATCGCCAAAACTATCAGGCGCAGCGGGCAGCAAGCCCGAATTTTAGATGTTTATGTGTTCCTATGAATAAAAACCTTTTGTGCGGGGCGCTATCATCCTTTGGCAAGGAATTTCTCATAGTAGAGTATCGTAGCTATGGTCTTATTGTCTATTATTTTTCCGGACTTGATCATCCTTAGGGCTTTTTTCATGCTGATCCTCTCTATCTTTATCACTTCGCCCGGATCCTTGTGGAACCTGCCGCTGCCTTTTGCCAAGCCTACCGATAGGAAGCAGTAGAATAATACTGGCGATGACCCCGGAGTAGGATGTGCCTTGTACATCAAACGTATGCGCTTTGGGGCGAAGCCGGTTTCTTCCTGCATCTCCCTTATTGCTGCCTGCCTTGGTGTTTCGCCTTTATCCACATGGCCTGCTGGCAGCTCGTATATGTATTTGCGCAATGCCGGCCTGTATTGGCGCTCTATGATGATGGTGCCTTTCCTTGAATCGATGAATGGCAGCACTACAGATACGCCTGATTCGACGATGCTAATAACCCTCATCTTCTTGCCGTTTATGCTCATATACTCTTTTTTCAGCGATAAGAGGTCATGCTTGGCATGCTTGCTTGTCATTTTCATCGCTATGGTTATCCACTGAAAAGAATAAAAAGATGCGCAGCGCATTGGCGATATTGCATATATTGTTAAAGACGTGTACTACTTTACACAAAAATGGCAATATTTAAATACTTTATTACACAAAATAAAAGTATGGTACGAATCGAAGATCGCACACGGATGAACCCTTGGTGGGTCCTCGGCGAGAAATTTGCAGATTCAGACAAGGACCTTGCAAAGCTAAATTCAGGGGTTTTCAGATTCCAGAGGCGGTCCATTGATTTCAAGCCCGGAGGCATATACATAATTAAAGGGCCGCGCAGAGTAGGAAAAACATTGCTGCTAAAAACGCTGGTGCTAGACCTGCTCAATAAAGGAGTAGGCAGGCTCAGCATCTTCTACTACTCGCTAGACAGCATAAAAAGCGCAAAAGAGCTGAGCAACATGCTCTATGATTTCTTTGACAATTTAGGGTTAGGCACCAGGTACATAATGCTGGACGAGGTGCAGAATGTGGAAGGCTGGGAGAATGTCGTGCAGGCCCTAGCCAATGAGGGCATGCTCAAAAACACCGTTACGATAGTGACGGGCTCGCTGGCGCATGTTCTCAGGCAGGAGCTCATGCCCGGGCGCGGCACAGAGGGAAATACGTACATGATGCGAACGTTCACGTTCGGCGACTTCTGCAGCAACCTGATTTCCGTTTTTGCTAAAATAAATCATGACGGCAACAAACCCAATATTAAAGAAGAGGTTAGACATTTGAGTGGCTTTTTAAAGCCAGAGACAGAATGGCTTCTTGCTGCCCTCGGAGAGGATATAGATATCTATGCAAACGGACTCATGCGTGTTCTTGGGAAGCGCATAAGCCTCGAGGAAAGCATAGAGGAGATCTACGCCAGTGTCAATGCCCTAGTGCCGTATGCGGTAGTGCTCAAAAAGCTTTTTAGCGTGTACATGCGCACAGGCGGCTATCCGATTAGCATAAACAGCTATTTCCAGGAATTGCCCGGCAAGCCCGCATTTAGCATAGCCCAGCAGGTGTACGAAGAGCTTTACCTGTATGCAAAAAACGATGCTTCAACCATGGCTGGCACGGGCAGGGCAGGAGACCCTTCGTTTGCAGAAGGCGTTCTACGGGGTGCGCTAAGCGGCATAGGCAAAAGCATATCTTATACCAAGCTTTCTGGGCAAGCATCGATGAATACAAAAACATTCATAGAATACTCGCGCAGGCTCCGGGAATCTTATGTCTTCTTGACGCTGAATGGATTGGATAAAAAACTTGAGCCTTTGCGCCTTCAAAAAAACTATTTCTGCGACTTAATGCTGCACTATTCAGTCGGTTCGTATATGACGGGCGAGGAGCCAAACAGATATGCAGAAAGCATTCTTAATTCTGATAGCGTGGGCATTGCCATTGAGGAAATTGTGGCTTCTCATCTCTCGCAGACCAAGGAAGACGATCCCATGCGCAGATACGATACATACCTATATTTTCTAAAAGGCGAAAAAGAGTTAGACTTCATATACAGAAGAGACGATGGAAGCCATCTTGGCATAGAAATAAAATACCAGAACTCAGTTTCCGAGAAGAATGACCTATACAGGATTAAGGGCATAGATCACTATCTGATTGTCTCAAAAGACACGCTCGAGAAAGGGGAGCACAGCATCACGGTACCCGCTTACCTGCTGCTCGCCGCTTTGGGCAAGTCAAGCAAAGACCTGTAGCCTAACGCCGGAATGCATTGGGCTGCCGAGATCTGAACTCGGATATCCAGCGCCTGAGGCTGGAAGTCTGCCAGGTTTTAGCTCGTGTTTTCTAGCCATTTTACGTCGTTGAGCATTGTTACCCAAGCGCTTGGTTTGGGCTTTTGAACGTTGGTAATTCAGGCCTTAAGCAGTAAGGGGCGCAGATACAGCCGCGAACCACGTATATGAACAATTCGGGTTGCTCTACAATGCAATTGAAAATCCATTAATATGCTAATCTCTCCATACGAGTGTGGCTTTCATGCCGCCGAAGTTCAAAAAAGATTCAACCGTTTTTGCTTCTTCGAGACTCATGTTCCAAAGTATTTTAATTTCTGCATCATGCTTGACTGAATCTACCGTTCTCACGATACCGACAACCCCTTTGCCGCCTTTCCCTACGAAAACATCAATCTCTTCACCGTCTGTCCCGACAGTATTTTTTATATAGCCATAATCTACAGGATAAATTCTATTGCTATATCGCGGGTGTGATGTGCCTTTTGGGCGGTCTATAAAAATGCCGTTTTTTTGGATTAATTCTTCGAATTTTTGCCAATCTATAGTTTCGCTCATGTTCATCCCGTTTCTTATTTAGATCCGATTTAACAAATAATATGCCATGTATCCGAACCCTTTCTCCTCTCTCTGAATCAAAGCATGGGGCTGCCGAGATTTGAACTCGGATATCCAGCGCCCGAGGCTGGAAGTCTGCCAGGTTAGCGTACAGCCCCACGATAGACATGCTATATTTGTGTGCAATTTATTTATATGGAAGCTTTTTTGGGCGCATGCTGCTTCTTCGCCTCAATGCCTGCCTTCTTCCTCTCGACTATCGAGTTTATGCCCTTCCTAAATATCAGAACGGCTATGCCCACGAGCGTAACTATGAACCCCAGGTAGAGCATGTTTTCAGGGCTTGAGGCATAGCTGCTTGGATTGCTGGACAGCACATACCATGTTGCGAACGAAACTATGCCTGCGCCTATCCATCCAAATCCTGCCATCAGTATGCTTGTATTTGTATGAGGCATGAAACCATTTCAATCTTAGGTTGCTATTTATTTATATTGCCAATATAAAGTAGTATTGGTGCATTTGCATGGTGGAGGTCAAATATTACCCGATAAAGGAGCTTGACATATATGAGGCTTACAAGATGCCTGTCAAAGATGTCGTTGTGCGCAGGGTGAGGCAGAACTCCATGCCGTCGCTGATGTGGTGCGACGGGATACTTTATTTCTATGTGACAAATGCCGATTCCGAAACGTTCGACAAGGAGTTCACATCGGGTAAGTTTCACTGGCTGGAGGTTTATTATGCGGAGATGCCCGAGTTCAAGCCTGTGCTTGACATAGAGAGCGCACAGTTCGGGGGCATAAAGATAAACGTGATAGACAATAGCATGCTGCCGCTGCACAAGGCGTTCGCAGAGTGGGCAAAGAAGCAGAAATGACCGTTTATGGACGAGAAGGAGAAGCTTGACTTCGCCTACAGGTACCCGTTTTCGGACGAAGCCAAGGAGATAGTGAAGGGCGTTTCGCCTGACAATGGCAGGCAGGGCTATCTGGACATAGCTTCAGCAATGATAAAGGGGGCATTGGATAAGAACGGCATTGAGTACAGGAACGTGAGCTACGGCAAGCTTGAGAACATTGTCGGCTATGCATATTCGCGGCTTCTCATAAGTGCAATCGGCGACGCCTACATGATAGATACCTATGCAAGGGCCGTAGCGAAGCGGTCCATAAGCGCAATGACTGAGGACAGTGCAGCCAACATAGCCAGGATGGCGAGCGAGCTCGGGCTTAAGGCAGAAGCTGCCGGAGAGGGTTTCGATGTAAAGGCCACCGATTTCCTCGACTATGCGCCTTCAGGTGATGATTTCTCCGTGGCGAACTACCCGTTTAGCAAGGGAAAGGTCCATCTCTCAATATCTGGCATCGCGATGTTCTTAGAAGCGCTGCTCGTGGGCAGGGTAAAGCAAGGGCTTCCCATACCCAGGAACGAGATACCGAAGTTCGTGGCCGCTTATGCCGCAGGGATGAAAGGGCTTAAGAAGCAGAAGGCGCAGCAGGGAAGCGGCACACGGGGATGGATAGAAAAGCTGCTTGAGCACCCGATACCTGATGTAAGGCAGAGGGCAGTAGGGCTGATACTTGCGCCGTACCTGGTCAACGTGAAGAAGCTGGAAGTTGATGGTGCCTACAAGATAATACAGGATTACATAAACAGGTGCAGGACCCTTGATTCGAGCACCAGGATAACCGATTCGCAGATAATGTATTACTGCAAGTACGCGAAGCAGAAGGGCACAAAGCCCATGTCCCTGGCCAAGGCGAGGGAGATATTTTCAGGAGTGGTTGACTTCGATTCGCTATAGTGGCACAATGGCAGAAATAATGACACTTTGCTACATATGCGGAAGGCCGGCGAAGCGCGTGTGCAAGCTCTGCGGCAAGCACGTGTGCGGCGAGCATTTCGACGCAAAGCTCGGCATATGCACATCGTGCAAGAAAGGCAGGAAGCTTGGATGAAGCATTAGCTAGCGAAATGTATTAAGTTTTAATTGATACAAGTAATCTATGGACGGCAATAATTTTTACAGCAAGCTTTCAGACTCGCAGATGGCCTTTACTTTCGACAGCGTTCTGCTGAGGCCAGGAAAAGCAGTCATAGAACCTAAGGATGCTGACATAAGCACGAACTTCTCTAAGGGCATACGCCTGAGCATTCCGTTCATTTCTTCTCCTATGGATACAGTAACTGAGAGCCGGATGGCCATAGCAATGGCAAGGAGAGGCGGCATAGGGGTCATACACAGGAACTGCAGCGCAGAAGAGGAGCTCGACATGGTAAAGGCGGTGAAGAGAGCCGAGTCATTCATAATAAGGGACGTCATAACTATAGGCAAGGACAAGACTGTGAAGGATGCGTTCCAGATAATGCAGAAGCACTACATATCCGGATTGCCAGTAGTTGAAAACGGCAAGCTTGCAGGCATAATAACGAACAGGGACGTCAGGGACGAGGATCCGTCAGCAAGGATAGCTGACGTGATGACAAAGGATGTGGTAACAGCCTCGGGTACGATAAGCGAGGCTGACGCAGTGGCACTCATGAGGAAGGAGAAGATAGAGAAGCTGCCCGTTGTAGGCAAGGACGGGAGCTTCGAGGGGCTTATAACATACAAGGACGTGAAGGTCAAGGGCAAGTACAAGAATGCCCTCAGGGACAAGGACGGAAGGCTTCTTGTCTCTGCTGCGGTATCGCCTTTCGACCTGGACAGGGCCAAGGCCCTTGCCAGTGTGGCGGACCAGCTGCTCGTAGACGTGGCGCACTTCCACAACGCCAACGTCATGTCGGCAACGAAGCGCATGATAGACGAGGTAGGGAAGCCTGTGATTATTGGCAACCTTGGCACGCGGGAGGGAGTGCTTGACGCAATGGCGCAGCTTGATGATGGAGTTGCAGGCCTCAGGATGGGCCTCGGCAGCGGCTCAATATGCATCA
>JAMCYB010000034.1:0-5480 GCA_023474385.1 Candidatus Martarchaeota archaeon
TCATCTCAGCAACGCTGGTCTTGCCAGCATAGCCTATTGCCGCCTTCGGGGCTGATGCCGTGATGTTCGGATACGTGTTCGCTGCGTGCGATGAGAGCCCTACGCCCATACTTGACATAGAAGGCAAGCAGTTCAAGAAGCACCGCGGCATGGGCAGCAAGGCAGCCAGGGAAAGGGGCGCGATAGTGGACAGATATGCTGATTCAGGGGGCAAGAAGATAGCTGAGGGAATAGAGATGCTTGTCCCATACAAGGGCAGGTTAGACGACGTCATAGATGAGCTTGTCGGGGAGGTGAAGGCGGCAATAGGCTATGCTGGCAAGACCAGCGTTGCTGAGATGAAGCAGGCGCAGGTGCTCAGGTCGCCTCCGCGCGAGAAGAAGCAGGCATAGGTGGTGCGATGGAGGGGAACAACAGGATAGCCATATTGGGCGGGATTTCGGGAGTGGGAAAGTCGACGCTGCTCAAGAGCGTCGACACCAGCAGGTACATGGTAAGGAACCTAGGGGACATGATATCTGATATCGTCAAGGAAGAAGGCAAGGACGAGGACAGGGACAGCTTCAAGAAGCAGAGGAGCGATGTGCAGATGGGAAGAGCTGCAGAGGCCTTCAGGAGGATAGATGCGCTCAACGGCGACATAATAGTGGATACGCACGTTAGCCTGAAGAACGGCCCGAGGTACACGCCTGGGCTTCCGCTCAACACGATGAGGCTGATGCCTGGGCTGAAGGGCCTGATATACATTGTAGCCTCGCCCCATGAGATATCGGGCAGGAGGGCAAGGGATGCTACAAGGCACAGGGACACTGAAGAAGACACGATACAGAAACAGATGGACATGGATATGGCGACACTCTCCTTCTATAGCTCATATTTAAATATCTCCTTATACATTATAAACAACCGAGAAGGACGTGAGGAACAGGCCTCGGCCGAGCTGGCCAGCGCACTGTCAGACGTCTTCAGTGATTGAATGTTGGTCCTTTTTACAGTAATGCCTTCATGGGTAGTTGTGCTTATAGTGGTAATAGCGGTGGCGTACAGCTTGGGCTCTCTCGCGCTGCAGAGGAAGCTCGCCAACCCCAAGAAGATGAGGGAGATACAGGCGAGGGTCAAGGAGCACACCAATAAGCTCAAGGAGATGACCAAGAACGGAGCATCGAAAGAGGAGATAATGGCAAAGAACAAGGAGGTGATGCCGCTGGTGATGGAGAGCACCAAGCACCAGATGAAGCCGTTGATAATCATACTGCCCATATTCCTCATACTCTATGATGTGCTTCTGCCTGTTATGGCCACTTCGATGGGCTTTTCCAACGCAACTGTAGATTTCGTATTCACTATGGGCTACAAGTACTTCTTCTTCGCGATAGTCTTCATAGTGGGCATGATAACCACGGTATTCGTCATGCTCTACGACAAGAAGAAGGCCAAGGAGGAGCAGGCACTGCTGGCGCAATCGGGCCAGGCAGGCAGCTGAACAGGCAGGCTCACCGTTCCGCAAATGGGTGCTTTGCTATACCTATTTATAAATAATGTTATCATAGAATAAGATAGAGATTGCCGGTTTTCTTCTGCTTTTTGCCTCTGAGCAATTGCAGTGGCAAATCGGCTCTATGTTTCAAAGGTGTTTAGATTGCCAGAACCGCGTTATAGATCGCACAGTTTCAAGAAGGCTAATAGGGTCACATCTGCCGGAAGGGTAGTGGTGCACTACAGGAGGGGCAAGAATTCGATGCCGCACTGCGCCATATGCGGAGCAGAGCTCAACGGCATAGGCTCAAGTGGGGGTAAGAGCAGGCGCACAAACAGCAGGCTCTTCGGAGGCGTGCTCTGCGCGAAATGCACTGCTGATGTTATCACCCTGGGCAGCAGGGTAGAAAGAGGCGACATGAAGCTCAATGACATAGGCATAAAGCAAAGAGCTTATGTGCTGCAGCTGGTCGCCCATTGATGGCTAGCATTATGAAGATTTGCATAGGAGGGTTCACCTCCTCGGGCAAGACAACCCTTGGCGAAGCATTGTCTAAGGAGCTTGGCATAAGGCACATAAACCCGAGCTACAAGAGCATGGTAAAGAACGATGAAAAAAAGGTCATAGGGCTCCTCGATGACCTCATGTCCAAGGAGGACAAGAAGGTTGCCAAGGATTTCGATGCTGAAGTAGTGAGGATGTCGAATGACGGGGATTGCGTAGTATCAACATGGATTGGGTCGTGGATCGTAAAAGACGCGACTGCCAGAGTGTGGCTCAACGCATCCCAGGAAACGAGGGCGGCAAGGAGGGCGAAGGCGAAAGGCATGAGCCCCAAGGAAGCCCTTGAATTCATAAAGGCGTATGACAGGAAAAGCGCTGATTACTTCAAGAGCGTTTACGGCATAGATGTAACAGACCACAGCATATTCGACATGGAGCTGAACACGGAAAAGCTTAGTATCGATGATATGGTAAGCATTGTGTCGCTGCTGGCGGCGCAAAGGGATACGAAAAGGTTTAGGTGAATAATATGTTATTGGAAGCTGGAAGAGTTTGCATAAAGAAGTATGGAAGGGATGCGGGCAGCAGAGCCGTAATCACATCCGTAGGCAAAGACGGGTTTGCAATGGTGCTGACAACCGCCAGGTACAAGAAGGAGAGGAGGTGCAACCCGAGCCATCTCGAATTCCTGAACGAGACAGTAGATGTTAAGAACAACGAGGCTGTCCTCAAGGCCCTTGGAGTTGAGGAGAAGCAGAGGCAGTACTCTGATGCTCCAAAAGATGCAAAGGGCAAGAAAGGTAAGAAGTGATATAAGCAAAGGCGGCTAGCCGCTGCCTCTGTCTTCGGTGTCTTTTCCTTCTAGCCCCGAGAGCATCTCCATGACCAGCTTTATCGCCTTCTCCTTCTTGTTCGAGCTCAGTATGTTGAACAGCTCTGCTGGATTGATGTCTGCCCTGAAGCCGTTCTCCTTGAGCTTTGACGAGAATATCTCCATTCCCAATTCCTTTATGTTCGTGCCTTCGAGCTTGCCTTCCCTTATCTCCTCTATGCCTTCCTCGGTCTCCTGGTCAGTGACCTTCGAGCTGTCTATGTCCAGTATGGCCTTGCTTGAGTATTTGGTGTATATCGCGTGCAGCGGAAGGTCGACGTTCTTGAAGCCCTTTGCTATGGTGCCGGATATGCTCAGCCTTATTATCGGCTTTTCGCTTGCTGCAGCGAGTATCCCCTCAATGGCGGATTCTGCCTCGTTTATGACATCGTTGGGCGTTGCCTCAGAGAGCTGTATCCTTACGAACTTGTAGGGCCTGGAGTTTATGTGCTTGAATTCCCACGTGCTCGTAGCCGTATCAAATATGTAGAAGCCCTTGGGCTCCTGCTCGCCCTCCTTGAGCTGCGTCAGCACAGTGCTTCCGGGTATCAGGAATGGCTTGCCGTGGACCTTGTCCTCTATCCTGTTGTGTATGTGGCCGTCCACATAGAGGTCGTAGCCGACGGGCAGCTCTTCGAAGTGTATGAAATTGTCGCTGAAAGGCAGTATCTCGTATATCGACTGGTGGAACATGAATATGTTGAAGCAACCTTCCACTGGCTTCTCGCCGAGATCCGAGAGCTCGCTCTTGACCCTCTCCTCGGAGAGGCCGCCTAGGCCGAATACTGCGACCTTTTCCTGCCCTTTCCTTATCACGACTATTGATTCGCTTGCATCTATCAGAAGGCCGGCAAGGCCGAGGAGCGTAAGCGGATTCTCCTTCCCTTCGGCGACGCGCTCGTGCGTGCCTGGTATTGCCACGACCGGTATGCTGGTATACACCTTGCCGTTCCTCAGAGGGATGAACTTGTCCAGCTCTGCGGGCCATTGCTTCCGCGAGAAGTCCCTGAACAGGTTTATCGCCTGGGCTATCACATCAGGCTTGGGGTTCCTCTTGTCGAAAATGTCTCCAGGTATTATAACCATGTCCGCGCCCTCTTCAGCTATTGCCTCGAATGCTTCCCTGGCCTGCTTGTATGCATCATCATAGAAGCGCTCATATCCAAGGTGCATGTCGGACACTATTGCTACCTTCATTGCTTCCCCACCTTTTCAAGTATTTCGCTGATGAACTGCTCCATGAATTCGTCGCTTTTGTCTATTGCAGGGCCGTATGCTCCAGCTGCGCACGGATGCCCTCCGCCTGTGCCGGCGATTATGTGCGAAAGCGATTTCATGATTGACCCTAGGTGTATGCCGTACCTCTTGTCGAGCGTTGGCCTGAGCCTCGAAGACATTGATACTTCGTTGCTGCTCGCCGAACGGAATATCACCACGTCCGCGCCTAGCTTTATAGCATCGTCTGCTGCGAGGTTGGCATACGCATGCGCGTCGCCGTACATGAACAGGAGATTGCCGTGGACCTCGGCCTTTGCGCCAAGTATGTCGTTTATCGTCTTTATACGTTCGCTCGCAGGCGATATGTGCTCCACTTCCTCGAGCAGGTCCATGTATGTGGTTTTTGCAAGCCTGAATAGTTCCCCAAGCTGCACGAAGGTGTCGGGCATCGCGTTCTTGAACTCAGCTGAATCGGATATTATGCCCATGGCTATGAGCTTCGCCAGCTGCTGGTTCATGCTTATGTTGAAATCGCGCAGCAGGTCGTAGACAATGCTGGATGCAGAGTTGTAGCTCTCCTCGTCAAATATGCTCATGTTTGGCTTGTCCTCTATCTTCTTGTGGTGGTCTATGATTATTATAGTGTTGGCGAATTTATCGAGCTTCTCGCGGAATGCGCCGCAGTTCTCGAAGTTGTTGACGTCGACCAGCACTATTGCTTCGGCATCGTCCATGAACGAATCCTTTATGATTGTGCTGTCAAAGCCCAGCTTTGACATTATGCGCAGAGAGTTAGGTGTGACCTTGTCTGGAGCAGCTATCACGCTTCCAGGCAGTATGGTCGCTATGCCAATTGCCGAGGCTATTGCGTCTGTGTCGCCAAGGGAGTGGAAGCTCACCATAACGCGCTTGCCGTTAAGCTTCGCCAGCTCGGCCCTTAAATCCTTGAAGCTAACGTTCGGCATTCAATCATTTCTTCTGCAAGTCGTTAAGCCCTGTCGTAAGCTTGGTCCTGAGCGTCTCCTCCTTCTTTGTGAGCTCGTTGTACTGCTTCTCCACTATGCTTAGCCTCATCTCTGCCGATTCGGTCCTTTCGGATAGGCTTTTCGTTGCCTCTTCCTTCGTGGCTTCTACTATGAGCCCGCCTATTTCAGTGTATACCCTGCCCTTCGCCGCCTCGAGGTACTTGGCAGCCTCCTTGTATTCCTCTATCTGCTGCTTGAACTGCATCCTCTGCACTGCTATGGACTGCAATTGCGCCTGCACCGTCTGGTACTCCTTTGTCATCTTTTCGAGTTCTTCGCGTTCCATAATATCACTTGACAGCAATAGTCACATATAGTATGCACGGGAGATATTTTATTACTTCTTTGCTCCAGGCTTGAAGTTCCTTATATGCTTGACAAAGGG
>JAMCYB010000034.1:5490-5876 GCA_023474385.1 Candidatus Martarchaeota archaeon
GCCAAGGCAACATAGCTCGCATCATAAAAGGAGATATCGTAGCGCAGCGATATCTCAGTGGCCAAGTATGCTATTTCGCCGTTTATATCAAGCCACTTGAAATCAAAGTTTACCATTGATTCTATTATGGCCTTGATTTCGCTCTCGGTAAATTTTTTTGCTCGCGAGTATCTTGCTCCATTTATAACTTCATACAACAATAAGGGAGGTTCTAAAAGCTCAATTTCTTTGCGCGCAAAGACCTCCATCAGGGAGCGCGCCTGTTTGGAGTACAGTTCATTTATGAAGAATTTTATTATTACGCTAGCGTCAGCGACTATGCGTTCCATATCTCGCATCCCTAAATTTCCTTATTATAGAGGTAGTATCAGTATTCTTTCTCTTTT
>JAMCYB010000023.1 GCA_023474385.1 Candidatus Martarchaeota archaeon
GATACGAAATCAAAAGTGTTGGCAACTAGTATCTCGCCAGTCAGGCCTGCCTTCTCTATGCTGTTCTTGAGTATCTTGGCAAGGTTCATGTTGTACTGGCCGTTCTTCGTGCTCACCAGTACGCCGAAGTTCTTTGCATTGAGCGAAGACAGCACCTTTCCCCTGCTCCTCTTTCTGTACTTCTCCCTATACTCGTCTATGAACCTTACAGTATTGGTAAAAGGCTCAACAACCAAGAAAGGCTTATTCGTGTTGAGCAGTGCGCCCAGCGGGTGGAACATTCCTCCCCCAAAATATACATGTGCATCAACATCCCTGTCAACACTCACTGCGCTGCCTACGTCGCACCCCAATATCTGCCCGTTCCTCTTTGCAAAGCCGTAAGGCTTTCCTATGAGCACTTTCTTGCCGTTCTTCTCATAGAAGTCCTTTATTGCATTGAGCTGGTGCACGTGCTGTATGGTAGTAACTAGCCCTATTGTATTGTACTCCTCAAGGTATTCAAGGGATTTAGGCAGAAGGTCAAGCGGCGCGTCTATCTCGTATGGCACATACTCCACATCGAAGTCAACATGGTGGAACTCAGCATGGCCAAAGTGCACGAGCTTGTCGGCCTTTATCGCCCTTGCTTCATCCAATGCCAGGTCGCAAGCGCCGAAGGTGGGAGATACCGATATGAATACCTCATTGCCTTCGCTCTCAAGCTTCTTCGAATACTCCAAAGCCTTCTGCTTGAGCCCTTCGGGAAACTGCAGCAATATGCGCATGATATCAACGGTTATACCATCGTTTAGATATTTAGGCTTTGGTGCGGCAGAGAGCACCATTCATGCACGAATGTGCATGCGCACAGGCCTTCAAAACAAAAAGCTTTCGAGCAGCTCAATAGGACATGTTGACCTTGAAAGAGCCCGAGAGCTTCGACGCAGCCCTCCTATATGCCTCCTTCACTATGTCCTTGTTCTGCTTGTCCGTTTCTACTGAGAATATGGGCTGGTTCCTCTTTATTCTTGCAGCCACTGATACGGGCCTTCCAAAGGCCAGTGTCATACCCTGCGATATCCTGTCTGCTCCTGCTCCTGTAGCCATCTTGTGCTCCCTCACAACGTTGTGCGGGTATACCAGCACCCTGAAGAAGTATGCACCGGGGAGCTTCGATTCCAGGTACCTGTTCGTCGCCTGCCTTGCGGATTCGAGGGCGTTGGACCTGAGCTGTATGGGAACTGTAGCATCAAGGGTCGCCTTGAAGGTATAACTGTCCTTCTTTGCTCCCATATTGAATACAAGAAGGCTCGTGTGGGGCATTGCCCTCACGTAGTTCTTCCTCGGTTTCTTGAGCGAATACCTCGCCCATGACTGCGAATCGATATTCCTATAAGTCCTAGCCGGTCTTAGCCTTGCCATATATAAAACCTCGATAAATATTATAAATACTGAGCGCTGCTGCTTTCAGATAGAAAATGCGCAGATTAACTTATGCGGGAAAAATATAAAAACATAGCTGTACGCCGGGAGTCGCACGAGCCGCACGCTATAAAGGGCCTGCAATGCCGACTGCGCCAATAACCCTTCATATAGAAAAGTATTTTATGGTATTCCATCGATATGTTCATATGGTGGTAACATGGAGTTGCTCGATAATGCCCTCAACCAGGCGGTGAACGACCAGTCCGTCGATCCCGACCTGTTCAGGCCTAGGATAGCAGTATGCGGAATAGGTGGAGGCGGCAGCAATACTATAAACAGGATAAGCAAGATGGAGATACACGGCGCAAAGCTAATAGCGATAAATACTGATAACAAGCACCTTTACAGCCTAGATCCATCAATAAAGAAGCTGCTGATTGGAGGCCCGCTCACAAGGGGATTGGGCGCCGGAGGGTTCCCGGAGATAGGCAAGAAAGCAGCGGAGTACTCGCGTTCCGACATAAGCAGCGAGCTCAGCGAGTCCAACATGGTGTTCATAACTGCAGGCATGGGCGGGGGCACAGGCACTGGCGCTGCGCAGGTTGTCGCGGAGCTGGCGAAGAGCGCCGGTGCGATAGTCATAGGGATAGTTACATTCCCGTTCGCCCTGGAAAGGGTGCGCATGGAGGTTGCAAGGAAGGGCATAGAGGAGCTCAGGAAGAATGTTGATACCTTGATAGTCATAGACAATCAGAGGCTCGTCACGCTGTATCCAAACCTCGCAATAGAGCAGGCGTTCCGCGTAGCCGATGAAGTCACATCACGTGCTATAAAGGGCATAACGGAGACGATAACAACACCTAGCCTGATAAACCTGGATTTCGCGGATGTAAAGAACATAATGGCCGGAGGCGGCCTCGCTATGATAAGCGTAGGCGAAGGCAAGGGCACCGACAAGGTGGACGCGGTGGTAAAGGACACGCTCAGCAACAAGCTCCTCGATGTGGATTACGAGAATGCGAGCGGCGTATTGCTGCACATAACTGGCGGCGAGGACATGACACTGGGAGAGGCGAACGAGATCGGCAGCAAGCTCACGAGCATGGTGTCGCCGAACGCCAACGTGCTGTGGGGCGCAAGGATAGACCCTTCTTACAACGGCAAGGTCGAAGTGATAGCGATATTCTCAGGAGTCAGCGGCTCGTCCATATTGGGCCACGGCGATGAAGGGAAAGAATCGGGCTCGTTAGGCATAGAATCGATGTGAGCGCAGGCAACAGCATCGCTGCATCGAAGCTACATCACTGATGCAACTGTATTGCCGTGCACCTCCTTATCCCTGTCGAGCATATAGACCCTGGCGTTGCTTATCTGCTTCATCGATTCGTCATGGGTTATTATGAACACCTGGTCGACAACCTTGGGCAGGTTGTTGCTCAGCATGTTTATTAGCCTGTCTATGCCGTTGCTGTCTACGTTGTGTGTCGGCTCGTCGAGTATTATCCACCTGAGGTTCGGCACTATCACCATCGACATCGCTATTCTCATCGCAAGGCATGAAAGGCTCCTCTCGCCGCCGCTCGCAACCGAGTCGATGCCCAGCCATTTCTCCTCGCCGTCAAGCACTACCCTCGATTCTAGCAGATAGTCATCCTTCTTCGCAGTCAGCCTTATCGCGGTATAATCGCCATACGGGTAGAGCTCTGACCATACCGATTGCATCAGGCTGTTCACTGAGCCTATGAGCTTGCTGCGCAGCATTGCTTCCGTGTCTATCAATGCCGCCTTGAACTTGTTCATGTTGGCTATTGCTGCTCTTCTCTCCCTTATCCTTGATTCTATCCTGCCGAAATCGTCTATCTGCTTCTTTTTGTCTGACATCTGCGCCTCTATCTTCTTGGTATAGGCGCTGTCGCTCTCGAGTTTGGAATTCACCTCGCTCAGCTCGGACGATATCTTCGTTAGCACGTCCTGCGCCGAGTATATCTCTTTCTCGTCGACCTTCATTTCAGACAGGCTCTTTTCAATCTCTTTGAGCGTGGCCTCGTTGGCGCGCACCTCGCGCGAGTATTCCTCCCTCCTGGCAATCCTCTCGGCATCGAGCCTTGCCTTGTTGAGAAGCTCCTTGGCCTTTTCGCTTTCCTCCGATTTCGACTTATAGCGCTTCTCGGCATCTTTGCGTTTTGCCTCTGCATCTTCCATCTCCTTCGAAAGCCTGGCCATCTCGCTGCCTACGGCTTCGAAATCCTTCAGCCTTGCATTGTCGAGGGTCAGCTTGTCCATCGATGCCTTTATGGCCTTCACTTTTCCATCCAGTTCCTTGGACTTCGAAAGGCCTTCTTCCAGCTCTTTTTCGAGCGCCTTGACCGCATCCTCCTTGCTCTTCAACAGGCTCTGCCTCATCTCCTGGCTCAGCTCCCTCTCGCACAGAGGGCATGTGCTGAGATGCTTCGAAAGCTCAGCTATCCACTTCTTCCCGTCAGCTATGCCTGTCCTTTTCTCTGCGATCTCGTTCCTGAGCCTCTCGAGCTCCTCGTTGTGCCTGTCCAGCTCCTCCTTGAGCTTTGTGCTGTCCCTGCCCTTTATGCTCTCCTCTATTGCCCTCTTTTCCATCTCCCGCTTCTTGAGCGCTTTTATGTTCGCCTCTATGGAAGACAGGTTGCGCACCGCTTCGCTCTCATCCTTCCTGAGCCTCTCGAGCTCCTCGGACAGCGCCTTTGCCCTATCCGTTGCATCCTTGAGCCTCTTTTCAACATCCTCCTTGGCTATGCCTAGCGCGTCTATCTTATCTATCTCATCGGCAAGGGCCGCGTTCCTTGCGCTTATCGTTATCCTCCTGTCCATCATCGCCCTCTTCTTTTCCATCGCGCTCTTGAGCTCCTCCGACCTCGCTTTTGCGCCCTTAAAGCTCTTTGTAAGCGATGTGGCCCTCTCGGATAGCTTTTCCATCCTCTGCGCTACCTCGTCCTTCTCCTTGGAGAGGGCATCCATCTGCTCCCTGAACTTCTTCACGTCTATCTGCGCCAGCGTGTTCTCTTCTCCCTCTATCATGGACCTCATGCTGTTGATATAGGAAGTGGCATTTTCTTCCGCTGCGGAGAAATGGTCAAGGCCAAGCATCTCGTCTATGCTCCTCTTCCTCTCTCCCTTCGATAGGTCAAGGAAGTACTCCAGGCCGTTCTGCTCAGAATACACCGCTCTGGAGAAAGTGTCATAATCCAGCTTCAGTATCTCCTCTATCGTCTCGGTAACGCGCTCAGACTGGGTCTGCAGGTAGCTGCCATCCTTCTCTATCCTTGCATCGCTGCCCTGCTTCGCCGATATCTTTCTTATCACCCTGTACTCGCTGCCATCAGAATCGAAGTCGAGCCTCACTTCAGCATGCGTTTCCTCTGTCGGCCTGCTCATTATCATATTGCCCAGGCTCACACGCTTGTGCACGAGCGCAGGAAAAGCGCCAAACAACGCGAAAGATATAGCGTCCATGACTGAGCTCTTGCCGGCTCCCATTATACCTACAAGAACATTCACGCCCTTCTGGAACTCTATGACTGTATCCTTATGGGTCTTCCAGTTTATGAGTTCTATCCTTCTTATCATATAAAATCGCTCCGCTATGCATTATACTCATTTAGGATTAAAAAAGGTTGCTTATCGAGCGCTTGCCGAAGCGGATCAGAGAAGGCTTTCCTCCTCTACCTCTACTTCGCTGACCCCAGCTATCCCCTTGACCGCTTCCTCTATGCTCGAGGAGTTGGTCTTTGCATCGTCGAATACGAACATTGCTTTTATGACCTTTATGCCGAAGCCCACGTCTTCAGCCTTCACGTCCCTCGCATCCATGCCTTTCAGCGCACCGGCTACGGAATCGAAGCTGCTCTCCTCCGGATACACCTTGAATATTATGCTTACCATTGACATATTGATCACGGCCCCTCAAATCCGCATTCGCTGCACTTGTACACGTTCGATATCTCCCTGCAATGCGCGCACCTTATTATGGTGGTCTTGCCGCATTTCGGGCATTTGAACTCCGTGTACTCGCTAGTGAGCCTTCCGCAAGAAACGCAAACCTTACCAGGTATTACATCAGCCATAAAATCACTTGTAGTTTATCCCTTTTTGCCTGTTCTCCTGCTTGTTACACCCTTGTGCCGGCCTGTTTCTTCT
>JAMCYB010000027.1 GCA_023474385.1 Candidatus Martarchaeota archaeon
TGTTTAAAATCACATTAATGATAAAAGTAATTGTTTTTGACGCTGAAGGGACCTTATTCAACAGCCTGCCAAAAGATGAAAAGATTAGAAACATACTAAAATCACAGGGCTATGACAGAAACCTTGAGGAGATTGGCAATGCATTTCGTCTTTCAAAGAGGATAGCTAACCTGCTGCATTCGAATGACCTGATAAAACTCGATGATTCTGGTTATCTCCTGGAGAATGAGATAAGGCTTATGCTGCTCGGGTTTACTGATGAAGAGTCAGTGGCATTAGCAAGAGTAATGAACGAACAATGGACGAGGGCAAGCAATAGGACACCCTACCCTGAAACTATAGATGTACTTGAAGCGCTAAAGAACAGATACCAGATAGGCTTATTGACTGCAGGCGCAGTGCTAAGTTATAGCCAAACATTGAAGGATATGGATTTAGAGAAGTATTTTTCTTTTATCATAGGTGAGGATACTATAAACGTGCCCAAACCCGACCCCAAGGCATATGCATACGTCATAAAAAAGGCAGGCTGCAACGCTGACGAGATATTGTTTATAGGAGACAACAGGGTTAACGATTATGAGGGACCCATAAGAAGCGGGATGAGGGCCGTTCTTGTTGATAGAGAAAACACGTGTAAGGAGGATATTGCTAAAATAAATGACCTTACGCCTCTCCTAGACAACAAATTCATTGCAAGATTATAGCCTACCCTGATGCATTGCGACCGGATGAATGCACGCAATACATGTTTCTTAGGGAGTGCGGGCATGTAGCCTCTTTCGAAATCGTTTGCTGAAAAAGAGCTTCATGGTTAATCTAACGACAGATTTGGTTAAGGAAAGGCTTAAATATTATAGTGGAATCTGAGGGAAAGGCTTATATATCAAGGTTGGGGCAAGCATTTTGATGATATTATGTATGCTGAAAAGACTGAGAATAAGGACAAAGGAAGTGAGGAAGCAAAGACTGAACACTTTAGTTCAAGAGGTATGGGAATAGATTATTCACCAGGTTGTTTCGTATGTGGAAATAAATTTGTCAATGCGTATATTGAAGATTCAAACAAGAAATTTGAAGCCTATAAGAAAGAGTTTACTAATGACCAGATTAAGAGAATGGAAGAAAGCCTCAGGAGGAGGCAAATGATTGATAATATATCGGGCTTCGTTTATTCTAAAGAGTCTGGAGAGCGCATAGTGAACGGAATGTTTAATAATGTAGGGGCATGGCTCGATTACCGCGAGCGGGAACCGAATTGGATACAGGTTAAAATTGGGGCTTGCTCAGAACATCTTGAGAACCTGAAAAAACTTAACGAACTCACTATTGAATCAGGGACCATTACAAAGGAGATGGTCGATCAGGCAATAAAGTGGATACCCCGACGCTAGATTTATTTGAGAATTGGCACCTGATGTATGGAGAATGCATTGCTTATGCCAAATAGAGTACCTTTTCGGGATGCATACACCTTATGATGGACTCTGCGGGAATCGCACCCGCGGCCTTCTCGTTGCGAACGAGACGCTCTGCTGCTGAGCTAAGAGCCCGGTTGAATGCATAGATATATTTCTAAAAAGCACATATAAAGTTTCCTATCGAAATACCAATATGGCTAGGAGTAAAAAGAGCGGCGTCGAGAAGGCAAAGACCAAAGGCTCTGCTTCGATAGAAGCCATAACGGAGCGCGTGCTCAAGGACGTAAAGCCCAGTCCCGAAGAGATAAGGATAACTACGGATCTGGCAAACGGCCTGATGGCAAGGATAAAGCAGGCGGCGCCGAAGAACGTAGAAATCATACTTGCAGGATCGGTCGCCAGGGGCACGCAAGTGCGTGGAAATTCCGACATAGACATATTTCTCCTGTTCCCCAAGGGCATGGAAGAGAGGAAGATGGAAAGGCTCGGGATAGAAATTGCAAAGAAGGTAGTCAACAAAAAGAAGAACGAGCGCTTTGAAATAAAATATGCGGAGCACCCATACCTGAAGCTCATCATGGATGATGAGGGCATCAAGGCGGACATAGTTCCGGCCTTCAAGATAGACGATTCAAAGGACATGGGATCCGCAGTTGACAGGACTCAGCTGCATAACAACTTCGTAAACTCCAACCTGAGCGCGTATCAGCGGGACCAGGTGCGTGTGCTGAAATCATTCTTGAGGTTCCACAATGTTTATGGCGCAGAGGCCAAGACTGAAGGATTCTCGGGCTACCTGTGCGAACTGCTCATACACCAGTACGGCTCTTTCCAAAAGCTAGCAACGGCTTTCTCGGACCTGAAGCTTCCCCTGTGCCTCAATCCAATAGATAGGAACGAGATACCTAACCCGGACATATTCAAGAAGTTCAACTCTAACTTCATAGTGCTTGACCCTACGGACAGCGGCAGGAACGTAGCGGCTGGCCTCTCAAAGACTTCGTTGATGCGATTTGTGCTGGCATGCAGGATATTGCTTTCCAATCCCACTATCAGGTATTTCTACGGAGCGGAATACAGCGAAGAGCATGCATCTGCGAAGCTCGATGCAGTGGCCAAAGCGCTTGGAGCTGAGATGCATGCGCTGCTATTCACGATACCAGACATATCAGAGGAGGTGATCTGGCAGCAGCTCAAGAAGCTTGAGAAGCAGATATCTGGCAGGATGCGCGAGAATGGCTTCGGGCCGCTGCTTTCGATAGAAGGCATGCAAGGCAACAAGGCTTCGATATTATTCCTGACCAATGGCTACCACATGGGCTCGGTGGTAAAGAAAGGGCCTTCCGCACTGATGCGTGGTGCCTCTACAGCGTTTATCAAAGCGCACCCGAAATCCGTAATGTACGTAGAAGGGGAATCGATTTCGCTGATAGAAAAAGCTCCGTATGCAGGACCGGCTGACTTGCTCAAATATATATTGCATGATAAGAGCTTTGCCTTCCCTTCATACCTTGGCAAATCCAAGGCCAAGCACGTAGAGGGCAGGATGCCTGAAGATTACGCCAAGATACTGTACCGCAGGTATGTCGAGATGACTGCCATTTGAATGCTCTTTCAGAGCCCGATATTGTTTTCGCCTATGAATCTGAGGAAATGCTTCATCATATCCTTCTTCGCCCTGAGTGCGTCTATGTCTTTTGGCATAGGCACGCCCTTGATTCCCTTATTCCGCCCGATAAGCCCTGCAAGATATCTGACAAGCCTGCCTTTTTCTTCAGCAGTCTCCACTTCGAATGAAAGCCTGCATGCCTTTGACGCATTGATGCCGCAGTAATCAAGGGCTTCGGATACGATGTTCTCCTTTATCTTTGCCAGGCCATAGCCCCTGCCTTTCTGCCGCGCATACAGCACCTTTGGTTTTGCGCGTACTGTGACACAGATGTCCAGCTTCAGGTGCATGTCCTGGATCATATGGCCGACTATTGCAACGTTCTCCATTTTTGCACTGACGAGCTCTTTCTTGACTGCTGCATTGAGCTTCTTCAAGTCTGCAACCAGCGTGCCGTCCCTGTCCATGCTGGAATACGCCTTGTACTCCCTCGCTACGCTGCCTATCTCGATTATCCTGAGGTTTTTGCACCTGCGCTTGAGGATCTTGGCGAAGGCGCTTTTCCCGCTAGCCGGGGAGCCCGTTATGCCAATCAGTATGCCCGCTATCCAATTACCCTCGAATCAAGGTCATAGGCCTGCAATCATCGCTGATGCGGCGTCGAGAAGGCCTAGAAGCTCAGCGCGGCTGTCCTGCATGGATATTACGTCGCTGTCAGGCAGATATACGTTTATTGTGTAGTTCTTAGGGCCGCTGAAGAACCAGTTGCCTATCAGGCTGTTATCGTACTGTGTTGTAAAGTCTGCAATCATGGTGGAACTGGCTGCAATCTTTTCTATGAGCGCAAGCACGTCGCTTCCTGCAGAATCTACTGATATGACTTCTTCTTTTGTGTCGTCCCTGTCTATCGAAACCGGCACTATGAATGGCACGCGGTTCTGCTTTGCCTGCATGGATATGCTCTGCGCAAGCTGCTTCGTCACCGAATCAGCTTTGGTGAGGTTGTCGTCAAGCTCCTGCTTCTGCGCGGACATCTTCGACAGGGCCTGGTCCATGTACGCATTGACGTCGTCGGCCATGCTCTTTATGGTGTTTTGTATGTTTGGATCGGGGGAGAAGCTCTCCGGGTCGGTCAGCAGGTCGCGCAGGGACATCTTGTATTTCTTGCCTATGCTCTTGTCTATGTTATCGATCACAAAATCAGTATAGTCACTCCATAGGTCAGCCATTAAAACACCTTTATAATAATATTAAAGAACAAATATAAAAGGTGTGCTTTTATGGAAGGCAATTCCAATGCGCAGGACGATGCAGGCATCAGGAGAAGGATACAGAAGGACATGGACATGTTTGAGGGCAGCATTGCAGAGGCAAGCGCGATAGAGGCTGGCGCAGACAAAAAGGTCCGCAAGGTCATAGACTTGGCCAGGATGTATGCAAGCGACTCGAAGAGCTATCTTTTGAAGGGCGACCTGTATACATCGTTTTCGTGCATATCTTATGCACACGGGCTGCTTGACGCAGTGAAGGGTATCTATGGCAAAGAGAGAGACATATAGCGAAGGCAGGGCAAGGGTATCCTACAATCCTGACACGTTCATAAACCCTATCGCAAGGCCTACTCGCGATATCGGCATAGCCATAGCGATGCTCGAAGGCCCTAAAAGGGATGGATTTAGGGCGCTGGATGCGACCGGAGGCACAGGCATAAGGGGCATACGCTACGGGCTCGAGGCCGGCATTAAGGATGTCACAATATTGGAGATAAACGAGAAGGCATATAGGACAGCGAAGCGCAACGCCGCTGCCAACTGCCCCGATGCAAAGGTTGTAAACACGAGCATACAGGAGTTCGCCAACTGTT
Source organism: Candidatus Martarchaeota archaeon (assembly GCA_023474385.1). The sequence goes on from JAMCYB010000027.1 coordinate 4,895, forward strand.
CGAGGGAGCGCTTCGACCTGATAGACCTTGATCCGTTCGGCGGCATAGTGCCGTACGTTTATGATATAATGAAAATGACCAGGGACAATTCATTGCTGTTCGTCACCTCTACGGACTCGGCCGTGCTTTGCGGGGCGCACTACAAGGCCTGCGTTAAGCTGTACGGGGCTGTGCCTCTGCACAACGAGCTCTGCCACGAGGTGGGGCTCAGGATACTCACTGGCTACGTGATAAGGACTGCCGCGAGCTTCAATTTCGGCGTTGAGGTGCTGGCTGGGTTCTTCTACAAGCATTACATGCGCATGCACATGAAGCTGCACTATGGGTCTGCCGAAGCATCCAGGTCCGTTGACAGCCTGGGCTTCGCGGGATACTGCAACGAATGCGGCTACAGGAGCCTGTACAAGGGCATTGCGCCCAAAGCGCATAGATGCCCGGAATGCGGAGCCGAACTTACGCTGGCAGGGCCTTTATACATAGGAAAGATCAAGGACAACTCATTGCTGAATGCGGTGGAAGGATTGATTGAAAAGGAGGGCATGGCAAAAGAGAGCGTTGACCTAGTCAGAAAACTGATTGACGAGCTTGACGCACCGCTCTATTACTCTGTCCCGAAGATCACCAGGAGCCTGAAAAGGGGTTCGTTGAGCCCTGCAAGGCTGATCGAGGCGCTGCACGATGCCGGATTCGTTGCTTCCGGGAGCCACATGGGACCCGAGTACATCAAGACCGATGCGGGCATAAAGAAGATAGTAGAACTGGCAACTGCGTTGCTCGACAAGCACGCCATAATGCCTGATGAGAGGAATGAAACGAGCAAGAAATGAAAGCTTTAAATAACTTGTTCTGCCGCGCTAAGGCGATTCTGCCTCGTCAAAACCCCAGTTCCGCTTTTCGAGAATGCGGAATTTGTAGCAAAGATATAAATATTAGGGAAAGGCAAAATACTTATAGACTTAACTACGCTCTGGGTGGGAAAAGGAGCCGTGGGTAAAAAGTGGGTGTGATGAAAGAAGAAAACGCCATGGATAGACGAGAGTATGCAATGGGTGGGAAAACCAGGAACTGCTACGTCTGCGGAAGGGAGCTGAAGGCGCATGACGTAAAGATAGCAATACCCTCTAAAGCAGTAGGAGCCTCTGGGCTGAGCATGGACAAAAGACTGCTATGCTCAAACTGCTACTACAGCTTGGTACACAGAATGCCTGCAGTTCAGGGCGGCCTGAAAAAGGCAATAGCTGCAAGAGGCAGGAAGCTGCTGATAAAGGAGTTCAGGGCATAAGCCAGGCAGTGCATACAGATGCAGCGCAGCTAGCATCGTCCATCATTGGCGCATCTGGGGTTTGGGGCGCAATTTGGAATATCCCGTTGGGGTGATTTGAACACCCAACCTGCCGGTATCCACTTCACAACTTTATCTGAAGTGTTGCAAGCTACAGCCGGCCGCTCTACCATTGAGCTACAACGGGCAAAAGGATAGCTGGTATTATTGCGCCTGAAACATTTAATATGTTTGTGTTGGCCGCGCGGTTATTGCTGCAGTATGGGGATAATAGAAAGTGCACAATATAAAAGCTTAAAATATGTAGCTGGACAATATAGATGAGACTGATCAAATGGCTAGGGCGATCAAGCGTTCAGCTTCAAAAGGAGTACCGAGCGCCGGCAATGTCGAAAAAAGTGTACCCATAGCCCTATATTCGCTGAAGGACGGCATAGTACGGATTGTTCAGAGGCCAACGTTTCTTGATGCTGTTTTCATCCTTTTCACTTTCATTGCCATAGTGGCGGCTTTGCCATTCTATCCGTTGGTGATTGTGGTGATATTTGCCGCGCTGCTTTTCGCAGCCGCGCTCTACCACCCGTTCCTCGGCCTGATAACGCTAATGGCCCTGATGTTCACAATATTGCTTTATCAGGTACCGCTCTTCGCGTGGGTCTTCCTGTTTATAATGAGCCTGTCGCTCATATTCGGCTACATGCACTATAAGACCATAACATTTACTTACATGCTCATAGCGCTGTCCTTTTCGTCGCTAGGATACCTGTTTGCTGTGCCAGCTTTCATAATAGGCGTGCTGCAGGTTGGGTATAAGCGCGGCATAGTGATGGCTATACTCTTCGTGCTCGGCGTAGTCATGATATCTGCTATGATGGGTGTGCAGAACACGGGCTATATAGTTTATGACGCCGCAGGCGCGCATGCGCAGATAAACGCGACGTCTATATATCCGTACACCACTGCATCGAAGCCAGCCCTCAGCCTTTTCACTCTGGGAAGCGGCTTCGGCGAAATGATACACGTTGCTTCTAGCACCAGCGTAATCAATGGGATTTCCACCATACTTTTTGCAGACCTGTATTCCTTTGTAATAAGCCCCTTCGGCTATCTGCTCGAACTCGTTGCGCTCGTAGGCATAGTGATGGCAATAGACAATTTTGCAGTATCCAGCAGATCGCAGTACAAGGGCGCAGAGGCGAGCACCATAGGAATCGCGTATCCGGTAGTAGCGATAGGGCTGTCTTTTCTGTTCCATTCTACAATAAGTTCATATGTTGTAATACTTGTAAGTGCAGCGATAGCGCCTCTATTGCTGTATGGGGTTGAGTTCTACAACCTTGACATAGTAAAATCCATGGATATGAGAAAGCAGGACACCCGGCTGAAGTTCGGGGAAGCGTTCGAAGACCTGCAGGTAGGCACCACTAACGAAACTTTCGACGACATAGGCAACTACGAGAACACTAAGAAAGAGCTGAGGGAAGCGGTGCTGAGCCCTATAGAGCAGAGGGGCATATCGCGGGCGTATAACATAAAGCCGGTAAAGGGGATACTGTTCTTCGGCCCGCCTGGAACAGGAAAGACCATGATGATGCGCGCCCTGTCGAACGAGATACACGCCAGCTTCTACTATGTCAAGACGCCAGACCTGATATCTGCATTCTCCGGAGAGACGGAAAAGATGGTGTCGAAGATATTTACCACCGCCAGGAAGCACCAGCCGTGCGTTCTGTTCTTCGATGAAATAGATACCTTAGCGGTAAACAGGGACGACCCCAGCGTGGACCAGATAAGGAAGCAGGCGATGACGCAGCTCCTCGTGGAGATGGATGGCTTCCAAAAGACCGATAGGATAATAGTAGTAGGGGCAACGAACATACCAAACGCCCTGGACCAGGCCATACTGAGGCCGGGGAGGTTCGACAAGGTAATATACATGCCCCTTCCGGATTTCCTCGGCAGGCAAAAGATATTCAGGATATACCTTGACAAGCTTCCTGTAGCGGACGACATAAATTATGAGAACCTTGCAACTAACACGGAGAGGTATTCGGGAGCGGACATAAAGGCGGTATGCGAGAGCGTGGCGCAGGTGGTGGCGCAGGAGGCATCGAGCAAGCACAAGGTCCTCAGGATAACGCAGAACGACATACTTGGCGTCATAAGCGCCACTAAGCCTTCTACGACCTTGGCTCAGATAGAGGAGTACAATACGTTCAGGGTGCAGTTCGAGAGGAGCTTCTATGAGGAGAGCAGCGTAGAGAAGGAGAACGAAGCGGTAAGGCTTGGGGACGTTGTAGGGATGGATGAGGCCAAGTCCTCATTGGTAAACGCGATACAGACCCCATTGATGCACCCCGACCTCATGAAAAAATATGACATAAAAGCGATCAAGGGGCTGCTGCTTTTCGGCCCTCCGGGAACCGGAAAAACAATGTTGATGAGAGCCGCCATGAACGACCCATCCCTCAAGGGGGCCACGATGATAGAGATAAACGGAGCTGAGATAGCCAACATGGGCCTGGAAAGGGGCAACGCGACAATAAAGGAGATATTTGACAGGGCGAGGGAGAACGAACCTGCGATAATATTCATAGACGAGATAGACGGCATTGCGCCCAGCAGGAGTGGCGCCACAGAAAACGCCTCGCAGATAACCACCGAGTTGCTCAAGCAGATGGATGGGCTCACAAAGCCCTACGGTGTAATCGTCGTGGCTGCCACGAACAGGCCCGACAGCCTCGACGCGGCGATACTGAGGCCGGGGAGGTTCGACAAGATAATATTCGTAAAGCCACCGTCGGCGCCGCAACGGGCACTCCTGTTCAACGAATACCTAAAGAACGTGCCTCTCGACGACAATATCGACTTCGACAAGCTTGGCAGGGAATCCGAGGGATATACAGGCGCAGATATAGCCAATATATGCAGGGAGTCAAAGGCTCAGGCCATGCAGCAGAACCTCAAGACAGGCATAGAGTACAAGATATCGAACAAGGATATAGAGCAGCTTCTCCAGAAGGTAAGGCCGTCCGCAACAGGTACGGTTATGGGACAGTACCTCTCGTTCCTGGCAAGATACGGGCAGAGATGATGCAGCGTTGGATTGGCGGGGCACTAGGGCTTGCGCATCTTGCCATAGAGGGACTTGCTTATCAGGATCCTCGATGTATCCGGCGCGTATATTTCAGCGCTTGAGTTCCTCGACCTTACGCTGCAGAACTCGATCTTTATATAATCGTTCGGCTTCATCTTCGTACTCATCAATGCAGAGGAACCCCATAACGATACGGGCATCGTGGCCTCAGAATCAGTGATGATGCAGTCCGCCACCGCAACCTGCGATTCCCTGCCCAATGTATTAACATACCGTATGGGGCCTATCTCTATGAGCTTGCCTATGACGTCTATGTTCTTCTGCCCATCCACCAGTCTCGAGAAATCCGTTATGCCGCTCTGTGATGGCACTATCCTGCTCATCAGTGTGTCGCGCGTATTGCGGAGCTCCATGCTGGCGTTGTCCACCAGCATGTTCTTCGCCAGGATCACGTCTCCGCGCTCGAAAGCGTTTATGTCTATGAAGTCGGCATACTTGTCGTACAGCGTGACCTTGACCGCATAGCCCTCCCTGCCGAGCACCATCGCCCTCCTTATCCCCTTTCTTGCCTGAGTCTGGAACTCCGTAGGGTTGAATATGCGGTATATGTAGTCCCGCACATCTACGGTATACCTCCCGCTATCGGCATCCTTGCTACGCTGCCTGTTCATGTTTATAAATTCCAGCACTGCAGAAGCACTTATTGGCTTCTCCTTTGAATGTGCGGAGCCAGCGGCGATGCCGCGGCTAGCTTCCTCCGTATCAATCGTTTTGCCTATTGCACCGTTTAGTATCCGCTCGGCATCGGTCTGGCTTATCATGCCGTGGTAGCCGTCAATTATGTGCTCTATCTCGGGATTCATCGCAATGTGTGATGGCCTTATGCGGCCTTTGGTGGCAAGGCCCGCAGTATTGACGGGCTTTGATACCTAATCGCTTTCAAGATGAAAATGCGCAAACAAACTATATAGCTTTTTCTGCCGAAATGCGCAAACGCAAAGCGTATATTATTTGCCCGTGAGATAATATATCCGTTTGCCTCGGCGCAAAGGTGAAAATATGATACGCACTTCGAGGAAGGAATTCTTCCTCCTTATACTGATGTCTATCATAGGGCTTGCCTCTTCCCTCGTAGTGATTTATGAGTGGTCCATATTGCACACGCCGCCGCCGTTCTGCATAGTCGGCAACGCTACGGGCACGGGCATAACCCTTGACTGCGCTAAGGTCCTATCGAGCCAGTATTCGAATGTCTTTGGAGTATCCTTGGAGGCGCTGGCTGCAGTATGGTTCATAATCAACCTTTTCCTCATAATGCTCGTAGTATCGGCAAGGAAGGATGTGGCAAAGAGATCGATAGACGTGCTCTTCGCGTGGAGGTTCCTCGGACTGCTCATAGTGCCATACCTGATATACCTGGAGCTTTTTGTCATAAGGGCCATATGCCTGTATTGCACAATAATGCACGGCGCGATAGTAATAGACTTCGTCATAATAACATATCTTGTGTTCTCCAAGAAATCATCCATAAGAAGGGCGCTGGAGGCCTAGCCTGGCGAGCCAGGCATGCCTAGCAGAAAGGCTTTTAATCTTCCTCGTGCAAATACCTCTGATGATGATTTCGCAATCTGAGCGATGCTGTGATGACGATCTTGAGTGCTGATATTGGCTGCGGATGGTAGAATGTCAAAAATATCAAAAGCCACAATAAAGAGGATAGTGCGCATGAACAACGGGGCAAAGCTCAGCGACAAGGCGGCTGAGGCGATAGCTGCAGTGCTGGAGAAAAAGGCGAAGAGCATAGCCTCTTACGCGGTAAAAAACGCCAAGAAGAAGAACCGCGACGTGGTTCTGAAGGAGGATATAGAGGACTATATGCTTAAGGGCGGCGATTAGCTTGGGAGTGGTCTTGCTCTCTTCTTCAAAAGGCAAGGACAGATACAGGATAGACTACAGCATCGGCGAGGATCCGGCCATAGAGACATTTGAAGATGTGCGCATCGGCATACTCGAAACATCTTTCGATGCCAACGGTGAAGTGCTCGACCAGAAGCTGCTCAAGAGGGAGATAGGCATAGAGGAGGCAGCCAGATCGTTCCTTGAGGGCATAGAGGGAGAGATCATGGCAGCCGAGTACAAGGATGTTGAGACTGCCAAGGCGTGCCCTAAGTGCGGCAGCACCAACGTGAAGAGGGACATCGGTGCGCTGAAGGAAGACGGCATCCCGATAGTGCCCAGGTATGTATGCATGGATTGCGGGACGCATTCTTACAGGCTGACAGACAGGTACTTGGAGAAATTGGTATACTCAAATAAGCTAATGTTTAGCAAGGAGGAGCTCGACGCGCTGGACAAAGACAGCACTGCATTCATGAAAGAGCTGAAGGAGTATATAATAAGAATATTTGCTTCCAAAAAGATAATGGAGATAAGATAGGTGATTAATTGTCAATGCTTTTATCGGATATGTATGGCAAGCAAATAATAAGCAGCGGCGGCAGGAGGATAGGCATGGTCGAGGACATAATCCTGGACTTCGAGGCTGGAGCAATAGGGAGTTTGCTGCTTATAAAGCTCGACGAGCTGGCAAAGGGGGAGAACACCGCAACGAGGCTGGCAAAGAACACAGTCAAGTACGACAGGGTTAAGAACGTATCCGAGACCATAATAGTGAGCGACAAATAGCCGGTTGTGGGAGCACTGCAATTCTGCGCAGATGCACCTGATTGCATAGTAGCAGTTATTTCCGCAGCACTTCTGAGCCCGCTTAGTCGGTCGATACTTCCCGGGGTATGTTGGGCCTGCCCTTGAATATGATCCTGTAGCCGCAATACGGGCATCTGACGAAATTGTCCAGGTCCTTTATTTTCTTTCCGCAGTGCGCGCACACATAAGCCATTTATACCATCTCAATATTATTCAACAATGCATTCATTTCTTTATCTGCTGGTTCGCCTTGAGCCACTTTATGAAATCCTTATGCAGGTTGGATTTCGAAGTGTCTATCACCCTTATCTTCAGCAGCGCCTTGTACTGCTCATCGTTGAGCTCCAGTACAGGGGAATAATTGTTCATAGGCGTGTAGTGCACTTCTAGCCAATGCACTTTGCCGTCCAGGTAGTCCTTAACCACGTCCCTTGTCATAGGCATGGACGAGAAGCTGAACAGTATCCCGTCGCACCAGTACAGCGGCATGTTCCCTGCCGGTGTGATCCTTTCCCTGAGCAGGTCCTCGAAGTCGATGTCTATTATCTCGTGCACAATAACTTCCTGTATTGGCGAGAAAGAAATTTTTACCATAATATCACTTCATTATAATGCGTGCGTCTTGACGATCACGCTGCCTGTTTCTGCGCAGACAGGCTGGTTATGGTCCTTGCCGCTGCTTCTCCAGCAGGGGTTGTGAATGTGTATGCGCCTCCAGCGTACACCTTGCCGCAGTGCGAGCATTTCCATACGCCAGTGCTCACTCTCCTGACCTTTATCTTGCCGCAGGAAGGGCATTTGTACTGCGCATTCTTCTCCTTCTGCACCGCTGCGTATTGCTTCCTTATGCGGGCGCCATATCTTATGCTTGCGTTTACCATAGAATCACTCTGTCGATTTCTTCACTATGTTTTTGAGCTCCTTATGCTTTTCAAATGAAACATCTATTAGCTCTTCTATCTCGTTGCTCGTAAAGCTGCCGTTCTTGCCCTTCTGCATTGCCCTTATCTGGTCGTCGTCAGTTGCTATGGTCAGCCTTGCCGAGGCGATGTCCTCCTCGTTTATGTTCATGTCGAGCAGCAGGTGATCGCTCACCTTGCCGAATGTGGTGTATGTAACTATGCTGTCTATCTTAAGCTTCTTGTCCCTCTCTTCCCTTATCACCGCCCCGTTCTCGTATTTGGGCATCTTGGTGTTCGCCAATGCTGCCATCGCAGCAAGGCCGCTTGCGTCAAACAGGTTGCCGCCGTAGTTGAGCACGTACAGGTCCACGAATACTGACCAGACCTTGCCATCATCCAGTGCCAAGCTGAGCAGGTCTATGCTGTTCCCTGCCCTTATGCCACGGTCTACGACGCGCGCCAGTTCTACCGATTCGGGGCTTGGCGGGCCGGTTTCGTAATCCGCATATGCGAGCGGAAGCAGTTCTGCATTCATCATCAGGTTGCCCTGGCCTGGCGTGTCCGCCATCGGATCCTCGACCATGAGCTTTACGCCGGCGAGCACCTTCGTTGCGCCTATATCCACCTGCGCTGACCCTTCTGCGTGCGAAATGATTCCAGTCTCGACATGTATTTCCCTGAATGAGTACGGGCCCCTTGAGTCCAGCCTGCCTCCCTTTTCAAGGGCATCCTTTATGTATCCTCCCATTAAATTGCTTATTATGTCCATTATGTCACCGCTTCATTCGTCCTTGCCGAGGTTCTTGTAGCACCTCTTGAGTGCAGCCCTCTGCTCTTCCTGTATCTTCTTGCCTGCGCGGATTACCATGTCGACAGCTTCCTTGTGCTGCTGCTTGGTCAGGCCGCCATCCATCTGCAATAGCAGTATGTCGTTGTTGCGCGGCGCCACAGCCATAGGCATATCTGCATCAGAGTAATTGTCCTCCAGCATGTTTACATCGAGGACTATATGGTCCCCTATCCTTCCGGCTGAAACTGCATATATTAAATCCTTCATGTGTATGCCCGCGTTTGCAAGCGCTACGGATGCAGCAGTTATGCCGGCTGCCCTTGTGCCGCCGTCGCTCTGGAGTATCTCCATGAATATGTCTATCTCGCCGCCTGGATACTCATTAAGCAGTATTACGTTCTCGAAAGCCTCTTTTGCGACCTTCGATATTTCAGTTGCTCTCCTGTTGGGGCCGGTCCTCCCGTGGTCCTCCAAGGACGAGAACGGCGCCATTGCGTACCTGCATTTGACTATTGCTTTGGCCGGATCGGCAAAATGCTTTGGAGTAGCTTCCTTGGGGCCGTATACAGCAGCCAGCACGCGGTTGTTGCCCCATTTCAAGTACGCTGAGCCATCGGCATTCTTCAATATCCCCGCCTCTATGCTAAGCGGCCTGAGCTCGTCAAAGCCCCTTCCGTCAAGCCTCTTTCCGTCCTTCAGCAATTCAGGTTTGTTAAGTAGAGAACCCATGTTATCACTTTTTGTTCAATTCGCTTTCCAGCAAAGCCTTTATCCGGTTTGTCAAGCCGGAGGTATGCGCCTCGCTTTCTATTATCGATATCGCCATCATGGCAAGCGACACGTGCCTGCCCTTTATCCATACAAGGCCGTTCTTGCCCGCCACTATCCTTGTCTCGGTGAGCTCTGATATCTGGTTTACCATCGTGTTCTCCTTGCCTATGACCCTAGGTATCTTCGAGGGCTTAACACTCAGGGTTATGCCGCCCTGGAGCGGCCTCGGATATGCGAGTATGACTGTGGAACGGTCTTCAACGTCCTTTACCTTCGCCTCTATGACATCGTTGGGCTCAAAGGAATAGCGCTCGTATTTGCCTCCTATTATCAGCCCGCGGCCGAAATGCGAGAGGTTCACCGTGTAAACGTTGTTCCTCACTCCTTCTATGCTGCCTACGACCAGATCGTCGCGCCTTGGCGACCAACTGCCTTCGAGGGGTATGGAGCTGCTGCCATCAGATATGAACAATGTTGCCGCTACGGTATTGCCATCCTCTATGAATGTGCCAGGTATCCTTTTCTGGCCCTTTGTTATCGTCTCCCCGGGAAATATTATGCTTTTTATAAAAACACCTTTGAATTTTTAATTGAACTTGAACGCATGCCAGCACGCTGAAAAGCCTAGATTATAGGACCTCGCCGTGGCGATAGCCATCGATAAGGAATAACACCTATATACTATTTATCAGACTAATATAAAAAACTTAGTGGTTCGGCGCTGCGGCATCGGTCTGGGATGCGGATATGTCATAATGCCTTGGTATCTGCACGGCCTTGCGTAGCCTTGTTTATCCTGTCAAAGAAATCGTTCTGCATTCCTGCGGGGAATTCCAAAACTGCCCTGAGGCTGCCGTCAGAAAGCCATTCCTCGGATTTTAAGCCGAACCTCTTCAGTATTCCGTAGCACCTGTTGGCCGAATCCGCGGGTATTGTTACCTGTATCTTGGCAGTTGCAAACTTTATCGGCAGTATTGGGCTGAGCTTTGCTATTATGCTTTCGACCTGCTCTGATGCCGCCTTGAACGGGTCTATTGACACCTTTATCTCTTTCATCGCGTTCTCTATCCTCAACGGAGGATTGGGGGCGCCGGTCCTCGGGTCTATTGAATTTGTAGCTATCAGGTCTATTATCTGCTTCCTCTTCTCCTCGACCATCTTGCTTCTCTGCTCGGTGGTTATCGGCACGTTGCCGTTCTTCAGTATTATGTCAACAACCTTCGCCACGTCATTGGTGCCGAAGGCCTTGCTGACCTTGTCCTCGCTCTGGCGCTCGCCCTTCTTCGCATCCTTGAATATCTCCTCTGTCTCGAGCACGCTCAGCGGGTCGCTGCGCTTGCCCGTTATGTACTCGTAAGCCATATCCGCGTCGGCCAGTATCTCAAACGTTTCGCCGTTGCGCGCGTACTTGACAACTACGGTCTTGCCTGACATTCATATGCGCCGAATTGATTATAGGTATTTCTCTATCTGCTCGATCGTGAAGTTGGAGTAGCCCTTGCCCTTCTCTATTGTAGCCACTTCGACGTTGTCGCTCTGCAGCTTCTTCCCGTCCGTGCTCTTGCTTATTATCTTCAGGCCCAGGCTTATGGCGTCTTCATCCTGCATGCCGTCCTTGTATTCCTTCTGAAGTATGTCCTCGGCTATCTTCTTGCCGCTGCCTATTGCATCCGCCTTATAGCCCAAGAATGATGCGCCTGGCTCTACCTCAAAGAGGCGCGGCTCCGAATCTATGCCTCCGACAAGAAGGGATATTGCGTACGGCCTTATGCCACCGTACTGCGTAGCCATCTGCATCTCTTCGGATATGTCCCTTGATGCGGTCTCGACAGACTGGGTCTCGTCATATACCATCCTGTGCGACTGGGTCTTGGACCTCATCAGGTTTATCACCCTGAGGCCGTCGGATGCCATGCCTGAATAGGTCGCGCCTATGTATGAGTCTATCCTGAACACCTTCTGCAGTGAGCTGGGCACTGCCAGGGGCTCTGTTATGTTCTTGTGTGCCACGAACACGACGGATTTCTGCGTTACTATGCCTACTGCAGTAGCGCCCTTCCTGACGGCTTCGCGGGCGTATTCTACCTGGAACAGCCTGCCATCAGGACTGAACATCACACCCCTATCATATGCTTGTATGTTTGGATACATAATTTCACCTAATTGAATACCATAAGCAGTATAGCGTATTTACTCTTTTTCTCTTAAGGTTTATAAAGATTTGTCCGCCCGTCCTTCCTGCCCGTAAAAGCCATCCTGCGCAGAAACCCGCGCAAAGAATTACATTTATATAAGGGATGGGTGCATATTTTTATCAATGATTGGCATAGATGGATGATTTTCTGAAAAGCAAGAAGAGGATACTGCTGATGGATTCGGGTTCTTATAACACCTTCGGCGGTTCTGTGAAGGGCATAGCGCTTATGTACGGCTATCTGTCTAGGCTAGGCACTTATGACATAGACCTGCTGGGTGATTTCTCGAAGATGGGCCTGCACAATTCGATCGGTGCCAACGAGGTATTCGCTGGCGGCAGGCATTCGGCAGGGGATTATTACCGCATGATAGCCCGGCGGTTCTTCTTCAAGGGCAGGCTGATCGAGACATACAGCCCTGGTTTCTTCAAGAGGGACTATGACCTTGTAGTGCTCAATTCAAGGATGGACGTGCCGATAATCGACGAGTACAAGAAGGCGCATCCGAATACCAAGACAATATACATAGATAGGGCAAACATAATTACCAATAACGCATACGCGCTCCGGAAAAGCCTGTTGCTGGGATTCGCATATGTGCTGCGGGAGAGCATACCTAAGGCGCTGGGGCGAAGCAGGGAGGCGAGCAGCACATCATTCCTGGGGTCGCTTGGGACTGTCTACATATGCCATCTGATGCGCCGATGGCTCGATACATACATAAGCATATTGCCAGAATTGGGACATGCAGCAAGATTCTTCAAGAGGAGGACCAGGGTAGCGCACGTAGGGCTGGCCATAGGCGCGGAATATGTGCGCTTGAAGGGCTTCACAAAAAGCTACCTTGGTGGCGTATATATAGGCAGGCTCGACGAAAGGCAGAAGCGCGTCGCTTTCATGATACGCGGAATACGCGAGGCAATAGATGCGCACCCTGAACTCTCAGGCAGCGAATTGCTCAGGGTTGTCGGTGATGGACCGGATTCTGGGCACTACAGGAAGCTGGCGCATGCGCTCGGACTTGACAAGAACATCAGGTTCTTCGGCCATATGGCAGGCGATGGGCTCGTCAAGATGTACAACGATAGCGGCTTTTATGTATCTGCATCTGAGTGGGAGAGCCCAGGCAGGGCCTTCGTCGAAGCGATGGCTTGCGGCATACCTGTGCTGCTCAATGATAGGAACAATGCAGTGGTATCCGGGAATATGAAGGAGCGCATGGTGAAGGACGGTAAAAACGGCATGGTATATAGATATGACGATGCTGGCGATTTTGCCAATAAGTTCTATGCGATGTATTCCAATACTGGCGCCCTGGAGCGCATGGGCAGGCGAGCTGAGGAGTTTGCGAAGAGGAACTTCAGCCTTGACAAGCAGAACAGAATGTATGCTGAAGAGATAAAAAGGGCTTTGGGCGCGCGAACCGCCCAAAGAAAATAGCCACTTACTTGCTCACTTTCCTTGACGGCACGAGTATCACGTTGTACTCGTTCTCGAAGCCAAGGACCTCCTTGAACTGTTCCGGCTCCATCGATACAGTGCTGTCCGTATATGGGTCGTTTATATAAAACAGGTCCTTGTCGTAGCCTTTCACTACCACCCACTGCGGCGAAGGCTCTATGTTCTGCTTCGGGTTGAGCGCATTTGCATCCACTATGACTATCGGTATCATGCCGTTGTCTATGTGCTTCTTTATGGAGTTTATCGATGCGGTGCCATAGCTCTCCCTTATGTTCATTTCCTTTGCCTTCTTCTTTATCTCTTCAAATGATGCATGCAGAGTGTCGATGTTTATGCCTTCGAATACGGCGAGCTTCTTCTCGTAGCCCTCATCTTTAACGTTGCTTACTATCTGCGGCTTAACGCCCCTCTTTGCCAGGGCATATGCGAGGCCGTGCCTCGAGCCGTGCCATACGCTGCCGCTCACGGCATCCTGCCATATCGCCTGCTCTTCGATCTCGTCCTTCTTTGGCTTGAAGCCCTTGTTCACATATTTCAGCACCATCATGGCGCAGGCGCCCGCGCTGGTGAATTCCTCGCTCTGCGGGTAATGTGGTATGTCGTATACCCTTCCCTTCTTTGCTGGCCTGGCATTGGCTGCGGAAGCAGACTTTCTTTTAGCGACCTTCTTTTTCGGCATCTTTTTAGCAACCATTTGGAACACCTGTAAACATAACAACAAATAGAGTGCAGGGAGGGAGATTTGTTCAGCGTGTTTTGAACTCCCGCAGGCCTAAGCCAACGGATCTTGAGTCCGTCGCGTTTGACCAGGCTCCGCCATCCCTGCACAGCTATTTATTAAATCCTTATATTATAATAACATTCTGTAACTCGCAGGACGAATGTTCGCTGCAATCTTACATTATAGTATTACGTCACTCTTAGGATATATTTATACCTTGCGAAACAATTTAGGAAAGGCTTTTAAATATGGTTCATCTCAGATTTGACGCAAAGTGCATTGGTTAGATTTTATTAATTTTCAAGGCGTGAGAGCATGGATAACCTTATAGTCGCGATGCCAAATGGAATCAGACTGGCAGAAATGCTCGGCAAGAAGGGCAGCGAGAACGGCCTTGCATTCTATAACAGGCATGGCGATACGAAGAATATAGTCATGCTGGCCCCGCACTCGATAGAAGATAAGTACTATGCAGTCCCCCAATCGCTGATTCTGTCGGAACTGGTTGTACTAGATACGGGCAGTCTCGATGCGGTGTTCGGGGACGTAGTAGTTGCATGCAGCATGCTTGGCAAGCCAGTCGTATTTACAGACGCCAATCCGGTGGACAAGATAATAAACGGGCTCGGACTGAAGCATTATGTGAAGAATGAGGGCGAATTGCTGCAGTTCATGCTTGACTTTAAGCCCGAGGGCAGCGGCGAGAACCAGGGCGTAAAGGTAGTAATAGACAGGGCTTTTCCGGTAAAGGGAGTCGGCGACGTGGCGCTCGGGATAGTGAGGAGCGGCACGGTAAAGGTGCACGACATATTGCTGCACAATAGCGGCAAGCAGGTTACCATAAGGCATCTCCAGAGCCAGGACGTGGATATAGAAAGCGCAGCCGCAGGGACTAGGATAGGCATAGCCATGAAAGGCATAGAGAGCTCTGAGGTAAAGAAAGGGGACACCCTCTCGGAGAAAGCGATAGCGTACGTCAAGGATTTCGAGGCGGAGATGCAGTTCAACAAGTTTGCCGCTTCGGCTAAGGGTGCAAAGATGCGCTGCGAAGCCGTATCCGATTTCTCGAATGTAGAGGCCACGATAGAACCCTTGGATGGGGACGTGTACAGGGTGTCGCTGGCAAAGGCCATACCTCTCGATGCTTCAAGCAGGCTTGTCTTCGTCAGGGAGGAGAAGCCGCGCATGTTCGCCATAAGCGCGGCGCTGCACATATGATGCATGCCCTACAAGCAAGCTTTTTAAATGTGCCTATTTTATACTAATACTATATTAGAAAGTTCCCCTATTTATGACGGAATCTTTTTATATGACTTAAGCCGCAATAAGAAGTGACCAACAGAAAAGGTTGCATAAGGTGGGGGAAGGAAATGGCAAAAAAGATGGCTGGGACGGATGAAAGACTAGGGCGCATGAAGAGCAAAGCATTCCAGATACTGGACGAGGCTGACTTCGAAGAGATATACAGGAGGATAGACATAAACGATGGCAAAGCCATAGACGCAGCAGTAAAAACCATACTCGCAGACAAGCTAGTAGACAGCATAAGCAGGGCAAAGGAATACGCCAGAGAGAACAAGAAGAAGAAGCTGAATGCATCCACAATATTCATAGCTGCACAGGAAAAAGGCTGAACCATAAGCAAGGCCCTAACTGATTAGCAGGCGGCTTCATATTTGCCGCCTGCATTATATTAATGCAGAGAAGGATCGTCCTCAGAGCGCTGGCATGAACGCTTATTAATGTTTGCTGAGCAATCCATTTAGATTTGATGGGGGGCTTGCAGAAAGCAAAATCAAAATCTAACGAAGTGGAACTGGGTGGAGAGGCTGTAGGCAATGTCAACATAAGCAATTCAGACATAGAGCTGACCAAGCATGCAGCGGGTATGATGCTGCGGCGCGGGGTGAACTCGGATGCCTTGGCCAATGCAGTATACTCGCCGAACTACGAGGTCGAAATAGGGGATATGGGCCTCGGCGTAGTCAAGTACAAATCGCACGAAGGCAACAGGGATATAGAGGCTATATGCATATTCGTGCACAATGTATACAGCAAATTCTACAAGATACGTATTATAACAGTGCATACCTCAGAACAGCAGCAAATACGCAGATAGATAAAAGCGCGTATGCGATACTTTTATATATTATCTAGGGCATTTTTATATTGCTTTTTGTGTCTGTGTATATGGCATGGCAGTTTCATGGTTCATGGTGATAAAATATGGGAATAATAGACGTAACAGACGAAACTTTCGAGAATGAAGTGCTGAAGTCGGACGTGCCCGTGATAATAGATGTGTGGGCACCATGGTGCGGTCCCTGCAGGATGTATTCCCCCATAATAGAGGAAACGGCAAAGGAATATGAGGGCAAGATAAAGTTCGCAAAGGTAAACGCGGACGACAACCAGCACATAGACGAGAAATTCAATATAATGAGCATACCCACTACGCTGCTCATAGAAAAAGGAAAGCTGAAGGCGGCATCCGTCGGTGCTGTGCCGAAAAACGTGCTGAAGAAGTGGATTGAGGAGAACCTCTGATTGCACGCTTCTCTTTTTAATTTTTCTATACATCTTCATATTGGAGAGTTTATGAAAGACTTACCTTTCCCTAGGGGCGTAAGGGATCTTTTGCCTAGCGAGGCACTTTTCCGCAACCAGGCAATCAAGACCGTCGAGGGAGTGTTCCAGAACTTTGGCTTCCTTACCATAGATACACCAGTTTTTGAGTCCCTAGACATTCTCAGGGCAAAAGGGTCAATAGGCGAGGACAACAAGCTAATATATGAGCTCAAGAACGAGAACTTAGGCTTGAGGTATGACCTCACGGTATCGCTGGCAAGATATTATATAATGCACAAGAACCTTCCGCTGCCTTTCAAGAGGTACTATATAGGTAAAGCATACAGAATGGACGAGCCGCAGAAGAACAGGTACAGGGAATTCACACAGGCCGACGTGGACATTGTCGGGGGCGACTACGGCTATACAGATGCAGAGGCGATAGCTGCAGTGTGCAGGGCATATGAAAGCCTTGGAGTGAACTACGAGGTCCACATAAACGACAGGAGGTTCATAGACGCATTGCTGAGGGCTTTCGGCGTCAAGCCGGACCTCAATGTTGGGGTGTACAGGCTGATAGACAAGCTGGACAAGCGCAGCTCCGATGACGTGTCGAAGATGCTGCTAGAGCTCGGGCTCGGAAAGGACCAGGTCGACAGCCTCATGGGCATCGTGACACGCGGCGGCAGCAATGATGAGAAGCTAGGGTACCTGCTGGAAGTGACAAAAGACGATGCGGAGCTGAAGGAATTCCGCTTGCTTCTGGATCTGCTCGGCCAATACAGCCTCAGGGGCGCAGTGATTGTGGATTTTGCACTCGTGCGCGGCATAGACTATTACACTTCTACAGTCTTCGAATTCAAAAGCGCCAACAAGGACATGAAGGTATCTATAGGTAGCGGCGGCAGGTACGACAAGCTCATTGGTCTGTATTCCGGCAAGGATGTCGGCGCAGTGGGTGCATCGATGGGGATAGACAGGATATTGGACCTCCTAGATGCAGGCAGCTCGCTCAGGTATACATACGCCCAGGCTATAGTCAGTTATATTAAGCAGGACAATTATACTTACGCACTAGACGTCGCGAACAGACTGAGGAAGGCAGGCATAAACACGGACATCAATAACTCTGCAAGGAACCTTGCGAACCAGCTCTCATATGCGAATTCCCTAAGGATAAGGTACGCAATAATAGTAGGTGATGCGGAGCAGAAGGAGGAGAAGGTTAAGGTAAAGGATCTGGTCAGCGGCGAGGAATCAGTAGTGAGTGTTGACGAAGCAATACAGCAGCTTGTTAAAAATGGCGATTAAATGGCAAAAAAATCAGATTTGGACCTTGTT
Source organism: Candidatus Martarchaeota archaeon (assembly GCA_023474385.1). The sequence continues at coordinate 22,729 of JAMCYB010000027.1, forward strand.
ACAGAGGAAAAGATACGTTCCGGGGGGGTGTTGGTAAAGCTCTATTTCGACATTCAGGACAAGGACAAGGACAAGCTGCAGCCGCTTATGACCGACCTGATAAACAACCGCCTTCTCAAATCCAATGGGGTTGTATACTGCTACGGCAAGATACTCGACCCAATAGGCAAGGACGATCTCTACATAACCAGCGCAATAGTGACTGTACTTACGGACAGCATCGGCGCGCTCATAAACATCATGTTCAACTATGCACCCGCAGGGCTCGAAATACTAAAGCCTGAGAAGGAGGTGTTTATAAAGACATCAGAGCTGCAATCAGTGCTGCTCGACATATCGAACATATCGCTAACGTATTCCAAGTATATTCTAGAGAAGGTCATGGACAAGAATGAGGCGGAGATGCTAAGGAAGCAGCTGGACAACCGGGCCGAGATGGGCAAGAAGCTCATTGACGACTTTAAGGATGACAAGGCTCAGGAGTCGAAGTAGCTGCGCTTGAAGCCCAGGCTGAGCCTGTGGAGCGCTTTCTCCTTTTCGATTGGCTCGAGCGTTGAGCCCTCAACTATCCCCTTCAGCGACTCGACTACATCATCATATACGTGCAGATTTATTTCGTACGGTATGCGGTCCTTGCCGCCTAGATTGTAGGCATACATCGTCGGGTCGCGCCTGTATATCTCCTTATCGTATATGAGCGATGATATGATAGCCAGGGAGCGCAGCGTTTTCCTTCCAATGCCCTTCGTGCCAAGCAGCTGCTCGTAGTTCTCAGGCTGCATTTCGTTCGCATATGCAAGCGCCTTCTTGGCCCTATCGCTTAGGTCCATGGGGAGTATTTTGTGCCTCGAAGGGAGCACATACGGAGAGCTGCAAACTTTGAGCAATTCCTTTATGTCGTCCTTGACTGCAGCAACTGAAGAATCCCTGACTGCAGAGTTTTTTCCGAAGGTCAAGTCGGTAGTCAGCTTGCTGCTGCCTTGGACGCCTGCATTGGTTTCGTTCGCTATGTCATTCCTGTCCACTGCCGCACCAAGAACTTGGAAGCGCACCGCCATCGAGGTGCTGTCCTGCATCGCCTGCTGCACTATCGCCCATGCACCATTCTTCGACATCACGAATGTGTGATGGTATATGCTTATGTCATCATATACCAGCGCGGAGTCTATCTTCGCTATCAGTTTGCTGTATTTTATGAATTCTTCAGCCTTGCTGCCTATTGACAGGTAATCAGCACCTGAAACTATCTGCTCTGGGGTTCTTGTGCCTTCCTTGCCTTTCCCTCCCGCTATGTATATGTCGGAATTGCGGTTCAGGGCTTCTTTCAAGGCACCCATTGTAACTGTAGTGGCGCCGCTGCTGTGCCAGTCATAGCCTATGGTGTTTGAAAGGGCCTGCAGCCAATACGGATCCGCAAGCCTGTTCACCAGCTCATCGGGGCCGTATTCGTCAATGATTGCTCCTGCTATTATCCCGGAGAGCTTTACCATTCTTGGGAACAGCCATTTCGGGGCCCTGCCTCCATGCAATGGCAGGTATGTCACTCTTTGCATGATTGAATTTGGA
>JAMCYB010000035.1 GCA_023474385.1 Candidatus Martarchaeota archaeon
TGAGCACGCTCTGCTTTATGTCATCCATAATTAATCATTTTGCTTCCTTGCCGGCTTCCTCCTTCTTCTCCTTCTTTGGGAATATCTCCTCTACGGGCTTGGAGCCGTATTCGGTTATCGCAACGCTCACCTGGTTGGTGTCATTAGATATCATGTTGCCCCTCACTGTGACGCGCTTGTACACCCTCTCGCCGGTGCTCTTCTTCTTTCTCTCCCTCAATGTCTTCCTCTTCAGCTGCCCCTGCATGCTCGGCTCGAGCGGGAAACCGCTGCTGTCGCTGCCCCCGGTTATCCTTACCTTGTATCCTGTGAGGCCGAATATTGACGCATCGATCTCGTCCCCTATCTTTCTGTTGAGCAGCGCTGCCTTTCTGTCGTCATCGAGCTCCATGCTGGCGCTCAGCCCTGTCTTTGGGTCTGAATATATCAGTTTCAATCAAACACCTCTTGTAACATTAGCATATCTATTTGTCTATAGGGGTTATTATTCCTTGCCTTCGTCCGTGCCCCGGCGCTTACCTGTACATGTTCTGCGGCTCGTCCTTGAACCTCCTTATCCTGTCGGAGAGCTCCTTGGGTATGGCGGGCTTCACGTCCTGCATCGCCTTAACGAAGTTGTTCTTCGTGACTACCGTCTTCTCCTCCCTTATCGCATACATGCCGGCCTCCCTGCACAGGTTCTCTATCTCTGCGCCTGTATAGCCATCGGTCGACTTAGCGAGCTCAGTGAGATCCACGTCCTTGTCTAGCGGCATCTTCCTGGTATGGACCTTGAATATGGCGAGCCTCTCCTCTTCGCCTGGCACGGGTATCTCTATTATCTTGTCAAACCTCCCTGGCCTGAGGAGCGCAGGATCGAGCATATCCGGTCTGTTCGTGGCTGCAAGCACAGATACGCTCTTCATGCTGTCCAAGCCATCGAGCTCGGTGAGCAGCGTGTCGACTACCCTCTCAGTAACCATGGAGTCGCTGCTATCGGAATCCCTCGCAGAAGCTATCGCATCTATCTCGTCTATGAATATTATGCATGGCGCTGCCATCCTGGCCTTCCTGAATATCTCCCTGGTCGCCTTCTCGCTCTCCCCGACGAACTTGCTGAGCAGCTCAGGGCCCTTTATCGATATGAAGTTGGATTCCCTTTCTGTTGCAACTGCCTTCGCGAGAAGCGTCTTGCCTGTTCCGGGCGCTCCGACGAGCAGTATGCCCTTGACGGGCCTTATGCCCATCTTTTCGAAGGCTTCAGGGTTCTTTATGGGCAGCTCCAAGGCTTCACGGAGCTGCTTCTTCACCTCCTCCAAGCCTCCTACGTCGTTCCAGTGCACGTTCGGCCTTTCAACGAAGACCTCCCTGAGCGCGCTCGGCTGTATTGTAGCAAGCGCATTCATGAAATCCGCCATGCTCACCTTCAGGCCGATGAGTATTTCGTTGGGTATGGACTTCTTGTCCATTATCTTGGGCAGTATGCCCCTTAATGTAAACATCGCGCTCTCCCTTGCCAGTGCAGCGAGATCAGCTCCAGTATAGCCGTGCGTCATGTTTGCCAACTCGTCGAGATTCACATCCTCAGTAAGAGGCATGTTCCTGGTGTGTATCTGCAGTATCTCCTTCCTGGAATTCCTGTCAGGCACCCCTATCTCTATCTCCCTGTCAAATCTGCCGGGCCTCCTGAGCGCCGGGTCTATCGAGTTCTCCCTGTTCGTAGCACCGATGACTATAACCTGGCCCCTGGAAGACATACCGTCCATCAAAGTTAGCAGCTGCGACACCATCCTCCTCTCCACCTCGTTGGTGGCTTCCTCCCTCTTAGGTGCTATCGCATCAATCTCGTCCATGAATATTATAGTGGGAGCCTTCTCCTTCGCCTCGTTGAATATCTCCCTGAGCTTCTCCTCGCTCTCCCCTACGAACTTGCTCACCAGTTCAGGCCCCGATATGTCTATAAAGTTTGCGTCGCTCTCGTTAGCTACTGCCTTTGCGAGAAGCGTCTTTCCTGTACCTGGCGCACCGTAGAGCAGCACGCCCTTCGGCGGCTCGATGCCCAGCCTCTCGAACAGCTCAGGATACCTTATCGGCAGCTCGACCATCTCCCTTATCTTCTGTATCTCGTTCTTGAGCCCCCCTATATCCTCATAGTGGACATCTCCTATCCTGACTACTGATTCGGATATGGGCTCGCTCCTTACCACTACCTCCGTGTTCTTCCCAGCCTTGACTATGCTGTGCGGCGTAACCTGCGCAACTATGAAGTTGAAGGTATAGCCGAACATAGGTATTGGCACTACGTCGCCCTTGAGTATTGGCTTGTCCTCGAGCTTGTTCTTGGCGTATTCGGAGAAATCGGGTGATATTGGCGTCCTCTGGTTCATTGGAGGTGCAAGCACTATCTTCTCCGCTTCCCTGACTTCGGCCTTGCTCACGAAGACCTTGTCCCCTATCCCTGCCCCTATGTTCTGCCTTATGTATCCATCTATCCTTATGAAATCCAATCCCTCATCCTGTGAATGCGCGGGCCATACTATCGCTGCAGTTGACCTTCTCTTGCCCTTTATCTCTATAACATCGCCGGGCGTCACGTCCAACAGTTTCCTTGCCTTCGAATCTATCCTGGCTATGCCTCTCCCGTCGTCTGTGACTAATGCTCCTACAACATTTAACTCTATACCGTTAGACATAAAGAACCCCTTATAATATGTTTATATACTGCACAAATATAAACCTAACCGAAAGATTCGGCCCAGCGGCGTGCAATTTTTGAAACAGCGTTAAAATAATGAATACAAAATTAAAGGATAAGTCCTAACAAACAAAATAAACAAAATCCCTGCGTCAAGCGCCTTCACTCTTCATCCATGTCGTCTCCATCATCAGAGTCGTCATCGTCTTCAGCGTCGGTGTCGTCTTCGTCGTCTTCATCGTCGCTCTCGTCGTCCTTTATATATTCTCTTTCGTTGTCGCTTACCATATAGACCACTTTTGGTTTTCTAACCAACGGATACCTTATAAATGATACATTATAAAAAGCTTTCTTATTTTCCTTTATACGGATTTATTTTCTTTCAGCAGCTGTGAAAATCACTCATTTCAGCATCCAAACTCTGTTATTTATATTTTGCATAAGAGAAATAAAGTGTTTGCATGAAAAGATATTCAAAGGGGGCAAGAGGCGAGAGGGAGCTGCTGAATTTCCTGTACTCCAAGGGCTATTCGGTGATGCGCGCTGCTGGAAGCGGCGTGAATTCCCTCGGCCCGGACATAATAGCTTTCAAGGAAGGCACCGGCTTGGCGTTCGAATGCAAGGCATGGAACAAAACTAGCATCTCAATAGAGGCGGAGAAGATCGAAAAGCTGAAGCAGTGGGAGTCAAACACGAAGATGCACACATTCATAGCATGGCGCATGAACGGCAGCGGTTGGTTCTTCATATCCCTAGACGAAATGAACCGCACGACCGAGTACTATACAGTGACGCGCAGGAACGCATTATCAATAAACAGGAAGGTAGATGACATACTTGGCATAAGGTAATGCTGGAAAATCTAATCTTGGCAAGGCATAAAAAGCATTGGTCAGAAATAGAATCATGGCAGGAATATTTGCTTCCCAGGCATTCGTTGAGTTCTCCACGCTGCTGATACTGGTGCTCACTCTCGGCTTAGCAATAATCATGAGCTATAGGTACGTGCGCAAGCACTCAAAGCCCCTTCTCTACTGGAGCACAGGCATGTGGTTCTTCGCGATAGGCGTGTTTCTGGAGGTAATCTTCGCTTTCGGTATATACTCTGAGTTCCTCATTGCACTGTACCTGTTCGTCGTGGTAATGGTCGTCGAAAGCCTGGCAATAGGGTCGATACAGCTGATAAAATCGGTAAAGCTCAAGTCATCGTACTACTTCTACTCAATAATAACTACAGTGTTATTGGCATATTCGCTGTACGCATCCAATATAGGCAATGTGATAACCAATCACATAGTGTTCGGCGCGCTTCCGATATTCATAGTGATAACCTCATCGATAGTCACGTTTCCTGCAGCTGCCATACTGATAGCTATAGCGGCGATAAGCTACCTGCACAGGCACAGCGCAAAGATGCTGAGCATCATAGCCGGAGTTGTGGTGGTATCCGTAGCCGGCACGCTCTACATAGCAGCAATACCTGCATTCCTGTACTACTCGGAGTTCATAGGCATACTGCTTCTCTGGCTCGGATTCATATGAGGTGGACTTACGAATAAGCTCACAAAAGAGGAAGAGGACGTAATAGTGCATAAGGGCACAGAAAGGCCATTCAGCGGCGAATATGACCGCGAATTTGGTAAAGGGATATACATATGCAAGCGCTGCGGCGCCAAGCTATACCGTTCTGAGGACAAATTCGATGCGCATTGCGGCTGGCCCAGCTTCGACGATGAGATAAAAGGCGCGATAAAAAGGGTTCCCGATCCAGATGGGCATAGGACCGAAATAGAATGCGCCAACTGCGGGGCTCATCTTGGCCATGTATTCGAAGGCGAGCATTTGACAAAGAAAAATGTAAGGCATTGCGTGAATTCCATATCAATGGTTTTTATACCTGACTAACGAACTGCATTTATGGTATCCAAGACAATATACCTGGGCGCAGGATGCTTCTGGTGCACCGAGGCGGTATACAAGCTTTTCAACGGCATAATGAGTACGCAGCCGGGGTATGCGGGCGGCCACACAAAGAATCCCACATACAAGGAGGTGTGCAGCGGCAATACGGGCCATGCCGAAGTTGTAAAGGTAGAATACGATCCTTCGATACTGCCGCTGCAGAGAGTCCTCGATATATACTTCAGCATGCACGACCCGACGTCAAAGAACAGGCAGGGCGAAGATGTTGGGGAGCAATACCGGTCCATAATACTTTATCAGGAAGATTCCGACAAGGAGATAATAGACAGGTACATGGAAGGCATAAGGCCGCAGTATAAAAAGCCCATAACAACCGAGGTCGTGAAGCTTACCGAATTCTACCCTGCAGAAGAATATCACAAGGATTATTACGACAACAACAGGCTCAACCCGTATTGCACATTGGTCATCTGGCCAAAGCTCAGGAAGATTATGAAGGAATTCGGGATGAAGG
>JAMCYB010000025.1 GCA_023474385.1 Candidatus Martarchaeota archaeon
CTCCACTCGCGCTCGCTGCCCCCTATTATCTCCCCGTGGCCGTGTGGCGCAAGCATGTCCGCGCAAAGTACTGTCCTCTCGTCCTTAGGGTTCACAGGCATGTAGAATGCTTTTATCTCCTTGGGCCAGTTATATACAAATATTGGCTTGTCCTCGTCCTCGGTCAGCAGCTTCTCCTCCTCGACGCCGAAGTCGTCGCCCCATTTCTTGTCGGAGCCCTTCTCCTGAAGCAGCGCTATCGCCTGGTCGTAGCTAAGGCGCTTGAAAGGCGGCCTTATCTTCATGAGGCTGTCCGGTTCGACACTGAAGAATTTGAGTATGTCCGTATGCTCCTTTGCAAGCTTGTTGGCGATGCCGCTCACGAGCTTCTCCTGCAGCTTCATGTTCATGGCATTATTGACGTATGCCATCTCGGGCTCGAGGTGCCAGTATTCCGCCAAGTGCTTGACCGTCCTTGACTTCTCTGCCCTGTATGACGGTGCAAACGAGTATACCTTCTCGAGCGAGTATACCATAGCCTCGGCATAGAGCTGCGACGACTCCGTCAGGTATGCCTTCTGGTCGAAGTACTTGACTTCGAACAGGTCTGCGCCAGTCTCGCCCCCCGCAACGGTTATGAGCGGCGGCGTGATCTCGAAGAACCCCTGCTTGTCCAGGAACTCCCTTGCATACCTGAATACATAGGAGCGCGCCTTCATGGCCATTATCATCCTTTGGCTCCTCAGCCACAGGTGCCTCACATCAAGCAGGAATTCGGGGCTCTGGTACTCGGTTATAGGGAACTGCTCGCCCGAATGCACAACGAGCACGTCCTTCGCTTCCATCTCGACGCCATCAGGAGCGCGCTCATCCTTCTTCACGGTTCCCTTGATTATTATGCTCGATTCCAGGTATGCAGAATCGATGGCGTTCCATGCGCTTTCGCTCATCGCGCTTTTGTCTATGACGCATTGGATTATGCCTGTGCGGTCGCGCACAACTGCAAATATCTTCCCGCCGCTGCTGCGCTTCCTGTATATCCAGCCTTTTATTGCAACCTCCTTGCTCTCGCTTGCCTTGGCCCTTGATATGGGCACTGCTTTCACGCTAGTTTTCAACATATTCACACCATCATTCAGCAATCGTCACTGTTAGTTATAGAGGATTTACCATATTTATTGCTTACTTTCCGCAGCGCATCAGATGAGAAGTATCACCCAAGCAGCCGCAAGGAACCCCGCAACTATTATTGCGGGCACAAGTATCCTGGCGAGCGTCATTATAGAGCGCAGGACTGTGAATATGCGGTCGCGCGAGTTCTGCCCCCATACCAGGAAGTTCTTCATTACGTATTGCTTGTGCCATACTGTGACTGGCTCTATGTTGCCAAGCGCTTCTTCGACTGCCCTGTCTATGAACGGCCTAAGCTCTTTGAACCTTGTGTGCCTGCCCAGCACTACGCTCGCAGGCTTGCTCAGCGAGTTTACGGCATGCGTATCCGTGGTATACACTTCTGCATCTATGCCGTATTTAGAGTGCAGGTGCGTTGTGATGGCCGTCCTGAGGGATGGCATCATGTTGTTGGCATTGAACTGGAGCATCGCGCGCTTGTATCCGTTGAACGCGAATATTGCCACGTTGAGCGAGCCCATTGCCAAGTCCTTGGGAGCGCGGAGAGCGTTGTACAGCTCTACCCCCGATGTGCCGAGCTTGACTGATGCGGCCTTGTGAATCTCCCTGGCATTCTTTATCGCCTGCACATACTCATCGGCGAATTCTGTGCCCATCCTTATGCCATCGAGCTCCTTCTCGGGTGCGGTCTCATACCTGGAGTTGTGGGCATCTATCAGCACCACATGCCTGCCGTCATCATATTTTGCGGATATGAGCTCCTTGAACAGTATCGCTGCGTCTGCGGATACGTCCTCCGTAACGTTCGGAGCCCTGGTGAGCGTAACCATCGACACGCCATCGAACGTGAGCTCCATGACCTTCGCCTTTCCGCTTTCGCCGAAGGATGCCTGCATCGGGCAATGCACGTATCTGGCTTCGCGGACTGCGTCGTTCATCACCTTCTTGAGCTTGTATATGTCCATAGAATTCACTGGATTGAAATCCTCGTTCACTGCGGTGTGCATTATGAACGGGCGCAGCTTGTACCTTGATACGGCATATTTCTCCAGCAGGTACGGGAAGTTGCTTCCGCCTATGTTCCCCGCAACGCCATAGTGCAGGTTGGGCACGAAAAACATCGCCTTTGGGCCCTTCTTGCCGTTCAGCAGCACCACATCGACAGGTATGTCCATAGCTTTCCCATACCTGCTAAACGATGATGCTGTGCTTATGCCGAACAGCCAGTCCTGCAGCATCTCGGAGAATGCATCTATTGATCCAAACCCAAGGCTGCGCTTCATAGGCTTGTTGAACGTGTATATTATGGCATATATGACAACTGCGAATACCGCTATGCCGGCATACAGCTTGATTAAGAGTAGGCCGGTAGGCTCGTAGATGCCGAAGACGAATTTGCTTGTAGGTATGTAGAACAGCAAGTACAGCGTGGGCTGCACCAGCGCGAGCGGCACTATCCTTTTGTACTTTGGCAGCAGTATCTTGTTCACGATCATCTGCCACCCGAATATGCTTGCTGTCCCTACGATTATCACGAGCACGGCTATGGCTGTGCCGAGAAGAATGTATATTATGCTGCCGAGAAGCAGGTACATCGAGAAGGCGACGCTGCTTATGAACGATATGAACAGCAGGTGCCGTGCCGATACCTTCCTCAATGCCAGTTTTATGAACACTGCAGCGAGGATGGTCGGCAGTATAATGGCAATTATCCCTACGGTGAAGCCGTTTATGGCGATGTCTATAAAATTAGTGTCTATCAGCTGGTGGTTCGCCAGGGCTACAGAAGCTATGCTGAATATGAACGATATAAAGACCAGCAACGCGAGTATCGTCTTCGTGTCAGGCAGGCCTTTTGCGAACAGTTTGGTATAGCTGCCTATGCTAGTCGATCCTTTAGCCATCAAAACACTGAATTGGAACTAAATCGGCGCTCGCCGAAGCCCAATGGGTCACTTCCCAAACCTCCTTTGCCTGTTAGAGAAATCCACTATCGCAGCGCGCAGGTCGTCGCGGTTGAAGCTGGGCCAGTACTTCTTAGAGAAGTAGAATTCCGAGTAGCTGGTCTGCCATGGCAGAATGCCCGACATGCGCTGCTCGCCCGATGTCCTTATCACCAGGTCTATGTCTGGCACAAGCGCAGATCGCAGGTTCTGCTTTATCGTATCGTAAGTCAGCTTTATCTTGCCCTTCTTGCCCACTAGCCTCTTCACAGCGTATAGCAGGTCGTCCCTTCCGCCATAATCCAGCAGTATGTTTATTGACAGCTCGTCGTTGTTCTTGGTCTTCTCCTTCACCGATTGGAGTGCAACATTAAGGTCCTTAGGCAGCTTGCTCGAATCGCCGATTATATTTACCCTCGCCCTGTTCTTCTCAAGCTTCTTGAGGAGGCCCTTGTCGTACGCGGCGCGCTTGTACAGGGAGTATAGTATGCCGAGCTCCTGCTGGCTCCTGCTTGCCAGGTTCTCGGTAGAGAGCGCCCATACCGATATCGTGCGCACGCCCAGCGTCTTGGCCCACAGGCTCACGTCTATGAACTTCTTTATCCCGAGGTTGTAGCCGTTGTACAGGTTGAGCATGTGCTCCCGCGCCCATCTGCGGTTCCCATCGGGTATTATAGCTATATGGCTGGGAGGATTTGATACCATGTCAACATTCATTGGATTGCCTCAAGCTAATATATCTAGATGCATAGGAATTTATATTACTTTTCACTATTACATATACTGGCGGTAGTGCCGGCTTTTAAACTTCATTCTCGGTACTATTATCCGCAATAAAGCATAAAAATATGTAGTTGTGCTGTCCATGGCGTACAAGTTCGAGCTCTATAGGGTTGAGAAGCTTTCCGATATAGTCGGCAATTCCGCAGCGGTAGCCTCAGTAAAAGCCTACGCCAGGGACATTGGCAGGGGAAGCAGGAAGAAGCCCTTGATGCTGTTCGGCCCATCTGGCACGGGCAAGACTTCGGCCGCTTATGCGCTTGCCAGGGATGCGGGCTGGAACCTCGTCGAGCTCAATGCGGGCGACTACCGCGACAGTGCATCGATACTCACAAAGCTCATGCCCGCAGCAATGTCGCGGAGCCTGTTCGGCAAGATGAACATGATACTGATGGACGAAGTGGACGAGCTGGCTGCGAGGTTCGACAACGGCGCCAGCAGGGCGATATCGGACCTTATAGATGCTGCGAAGTGCCCCATAGTATTCACCGCGAACGATTTCTGGGACAGGAAGATATCTTTCCTGCGTGCAAAGGTGGAGCCCGTGGCGTTCAAGAGGGTTGATAGCTTTTCTTCCTCGTCATTCATAGAGAAGGTAGCAAAGGCGAACAGCATAAGGGTAGATGCAAACGCGGTGAAGGCAATAATTTCGCGTTC
>JAMCYB010000036.1 GCA_023474385.1 Candidatus Martarchaeota archaeon
CAATGAAAGGAACAAAAGGAGCGCAAACAATCGCTGAACTAGAGCCCACCAGTAAGGATTATGCCCTTGAAAAGAGAGGCTATGATGGCTTTTGGAAAAGCGGTTTGGACGAGCTTCTTAAAAAATTGAATATAAGCGACATTTACTTAACAGGGCAACAGACAGACTGCTGCGTGAGAGAAACCGGCGTAACGGCCGCACAGATGGGATTTAATGTATTTATAATAGAAGATTGCTGCTTTACAAGAGGGGAGCTAAGACAGGAAGTCGCAATCAGATTTATGAAGGCGTGTGTCGGCAAAATAATAAATTCCGACGATCTAAAATGGTAAGATAATTGAAAGCAATCTTATGCACGTTCCCACGCAGAGTAATTGCCCCTACCCCATAACTCTTTCATCTTGGTTCTCTGGGCTTCCTGAACAAACTTATCGAACTCTTTCATCTCCTTGGCGCTCTTTATAAGGCCCAAGATTATCTCGCTATAAGTCTCCCTCGGATATTTCTTGATTTGTTTCAGGGCCTTAACCACCGACTTGTTTAGCCGTATGGTAATTATTTCCTCAGGCATTATACAACACCAATAGTTAGTGTATGACGTACTATATATTTTAAGTCTTTCGAGAGCGACATTGCCCTATGTATGGATATTTATAGCTGTGAAGCAGGAGCAGTACCTGAAGCGCATCGCCCGAAGCAGGGATTGGACCTGCGACCTAGCGGTTAACAGCCGCTCGCTCTACCACTGAGCTATTCGGGCACTATTAGGATTATTATGCATAACATTCTGGGCGAGGATTATTTATTAGTGCCGTTCTTTTGCTTTGCATGCTCCTCCAAGAAGCCGAACGGCTCCGCCAAGTTCACTATCCTGGTGTACAGGCCTGTGCTGTCCTCCACGCCGTTGGTCCTCGTCACTGCGCCTGAGTTGTAGTCATACTTGAAGAAGGCGAAATCACCATCTGGATTCGGCAGCTCGGCGTGCGTGAACGTGAGTGAATCGTCATCCGTAAGGAACCCGAACCCTCCTGCGTGCTTTGTGCCATTGTAAGGGAATACAGACACCGTGCCTATTGCTTCGCTGCTCGCCGCGCTGCTGGCAATGCCTTTTACTATCTCCTCATAATTGGTCAGCTCGATTGTCGATACGGTAAACTTGTCGGATTTCGGTACCCTGAACGAATCGTTCTTTATGTGAAGCACCTGTATCTTATACGTCTGATAACCCGTATTGCGCTCTATGCTGTCCACGAACGAGAACGATTCCCTGCCGCTCGCGGAGTACACCACATAATTCGCTGCCTTGTCATAATCGCAGTAAAAGGCCAGCCTTGACTTTCCTACCTTCTCCCCTACGAGTATGTACCTGTAGCTATCCCCAATCTTTTTTGCATAGAGCTCCCCCATATTTCCGCTGAAAGTGCATGCATCCCTTATGAGGTCGGCCATGCTTGCTAGCCTTGTCCATCTTATATTGATCATCGCGACACCTTCTTGCTGCCTATAATCAGACCATGCATATCATATGTGCTTGGCTATCAGGTTTATGAAATACATGACCGCATATGCGGGCTCGTATATTATCGGGAAAGCATTGCTGCCGTACCCGAGCGCATTGTAGTCATTCTGTATAGATGCCTTGATGCCGAGCGTTATGTTCGCTTCCTCATGCACCTGCGGGCTGTCCACGGAATCCACATACATTATCGCTTTATAGGATCCGGGCTCGTTCTCAAATACCTGGTAGGTAAACTCCCTTGAAGTATGGTGCAGTGCTATTACCTCAAGGCTCCTGTTGAACGCCGGCAATCCCCTTACATATATCTCGAATGGGCTGTCCGAAACGCCCGTGTTGTTTATTGTTATATATACGCTCTTCGGCTGCCCCGGCCCAGAATTTAGCACTTTGGGCGACACTGATAGCTTGAAAACATTCGGCGTTATATTGACATAGGCGGTAAACCTCACCATTCCGAGCTTCGAGTAATTGCCAACGTTGACGGCAGTGACGTTGAACGCATATATGCCGGGCTTGGCATTCGGGCTCGGCGTTACCTCGACCGACATCGTATATTCATATTTTGATGAGTTGGCGACTACCCAGCCGTACGGTTCTCCAGTCACATTCATAAAACTCCAGCCCTTGTATATGAGCACTCCTGTGCTGTTGGTCGTGTTTGCCAGCGCGTTTATGAAGAACGGCTGCCCCGGCCCGTCATTGCCAAGGTATATGCTCCCGCCGTTGTGGAGCGTTGAGTTGAAAGGCTCAACCACCCTGAGATACGAAGAGGCGCCGGCTATACCTGCCATCGAGGCCGCGGCGATTATAGCAAAGACAAATGCATAGGCTTTCATTTTAGCATCCTTATCTAAATTGTTCCAAGCAGTAATAAATAACTTGCTCAGGTGTACTTGGCCGTGAATGTCGCTATGTTGTTTACGTGGTAAATCGACGAAGGCAAGCCGGAAAAGGTGTAATTGAGCCACAGGTACCCTGTGAACACATTGCCAAGGTTGCCCCTCGCTATTCCTGCGCCATCATAGCATTTCGCCTCAACAAGGAAGGAGCCGCCGCTGTAGGACGTTATGGCGCTCGAGGCTATGCCCGATGGATAGTACGAAGGCGCCGAAGACCATCCGAGCACGCCTATGTTGCCGTATTCTGGCTTGTTGCCCGTGGCGTTGACCGAGGAAGAGCAGGCAGCCCCAACTATTGTCATTGTGCCGCCCGTGGCCTGCGATATAGTTGCTATGAGCGTGCCGTCAGTGTCAACTGCATAAGATATGCATGCGAACCCGGGGGATGGGGTGCACGATACCGGCGCTATGCTGGGGTTGAAGGCGCCTAGCTGCGCTACTACATATATTGCTATTGCTATTATGAGTATCGCTACCCCGTAGGACAGCATGAAGTCGAGCGCTTCCTGCGCCTTAAAGCCGCGCGTGCGCGCATGCGCGTACTTGTGCGGTGCTAGCATAGGCTGTTTCCCATCAGGCATCTCTCCCTACCCTGAGCTTTATACCATCGGAGTCGCGCGTTATCACTATGTCCAGGTCGCCGTTGCCCAGCATATTCTGCAGCTCGTCGTATGTGTATGAGCTTATATCGCTGCTCCCGACTCCTTTGTCAGTGAGTATCTTGTCCCTCCTGGCGGCTATCTCCTTCCTGTCCGATTCCGAGAACACCAGCGCGAGCTTTGGGAAGTCTTCAGACTCGAACATGCTCTCCAGGTTATCCATGCCTGGCTTGTAGCCAGCATCCTGAAGCACGAACGGCATCACAGCCGTGAACTCGCCCTTCACATCTTCCACGGCCTTGTTGACGTCGTCCTTTGTGCCTGTTATTATGAACTCATCGTTGCTCAGGAATCCCACGAAGAGGCCCTGCGCGCGGTTCTTTATCTTGTCCTGCAGGAGCTGCGACACCAGCCTTATTATCACCATCGCCGATTTTTCGCCGACCCTGCGCGCATATTCGCCAAGATGCGCTATCCTCAGTGTGCCTATGGCGTAGTCCCCTCCCTCTTTGAGCGAGCGCTCCACCTCCTTTGATATCCTTTCCTCATCTGGAAGGTCTATCAGCGGGTCAAACCTCTTGCCCTTCTTCCTGAGGAACAGGTTGACCAGTGCCCTGAGCTCCTTGGGGTCGAACGGCTTCTTGATATAGTAATCGGCGCCGTTCTTTATGCCGGTGAACCTGTTGCTCGTCGGGTCCATCGCACTTATGAGTATGACTATGGTGCTGCCCGTATCGGGGTCGCTCTTTATCGTCTGGCATATGTCCAGCCCGTCCTTGTGCGGCAGCATGAGGTCCAGAAGCACGAGATTTGGATGGCTCTTCCTCACGAACGGGACCGCCTCGCCTCCATCATATATCTGGTTTACCTCAAACTCCCCGCCTATTGAAAGCGCCATGAGCTGGTTTATGTTCCTGTCATCCTCTACTATGAGGACCTTCCTGAGCGGGTTCTCGTCGAGAAGGTAGTACGTCATTATGCCTCCAGTATTCCTTGAGGCTATTATGTCCTGCTTCTCCATCCTGTCCAGCGCCCCTGAGAGCACATCCTTCCCAATGCCCTCCTTGGAGCACACTTCGTATATCTCGCCGTAGGACATCTGCTGCCTGTCCGCCATAGCGGAAAGCACCCTGTTCTCCACTTCGGAATTGTCAAGAACCGCCATGCAAGTCACCTAAACTATAGAACGCAAAAAGCATTATTATAGCTTATGCGGGGCGCTGGCGCATCGCAGCTGCGCGCCTATGGCTAGTCCGTAGCGACGCCGCTGCCATGCAGGGATAGCAAAACAATATAAAACCTTATTCATCAATATCATAAGGCATGTTATTATGGCGACTGAACACAAAGAGGCAAGGAAACCGCGTGCGCGTTTTGGCTTACCGGCAGCACTGTTAGTTGTGCTT
Source organism: Candidatus Martarchaeota archaeon (assembly GCA_023474385.1). The sequence continues at coordinate 4,424 of JAMCYB010000036.1, forward strand.
GTCATAGTCCTCGCAGCTATAATAGCCGAGTTCGAGCTGTCAAGCGCGCAGGTCACGAGCATAAGCTCATTGCAGCTTTCATCCAAGCCCGACACTACCTTCTCGTTCGCCGGCTCGTATTACCTTGCCTACGTGGGCAGCGAAGGCAGCAGCTCTGCAGCGATATACCTCGAGCGCCAGCCCATACTGCTCAACCCGGTGCTCGAAATCAATGTGTCAAGCCCTTCAGGCACGTTCGTGAGCCCTATCATGGGTAACGTAGCTAGCATGGAGCTGAAGCTCGTGAGCGCAGGCAACGGCACAGCAACAATAAGCATATCATACGTTAGCCCAAGCCTCTCGATACCCGTATCATCGGGCAGCATACGCGTGCTCCAGCATGCGCCAGTTATCGCACCATCAAACAGCACAGTTTCGAAGAAGAATGCCTCATCATCGTCGACAACCACCACAGTGAGCACAACCACAACTACAATAAGCAATGTCAATGCCACCAAGGAGAAGATAATGGCCACAGCAGACAACTCCAGCCTCTTCAATACGCTGCAGGACTATGTAGCTGCATATTCGAACATGTCCAAGTGCACCCCCGCATTGTACAATTCCACATACATATCATATACCGGCGCGCAGCCATCGGGTGCAGCCACATACTACAACGCTTCAAGCATAACCCCGCATGCAATGTCATACTCGATAGACTATGTCAATCCCTCCACATATTCGATAATGTTCAGCACCGCTTCTGATTCATCGGTCACGAACGGCACAGCGGCGATAATCTACATCAACATGACATCGGGCAGCGTTTCGAGCTACAAGCTCACGGGCGCGTTCTCCGGCCAGACTGCAGCAGGCCTGCTCTCCAGCTATCTCAACACTACAAAAATAGGCGGATACTGCAGCATAGCCGTATGATCCGCAAATGCTTCCAAGCGTGCTCATTTCTGCTTCTTGTTCACCGGCAGGGTGAAAGCAAACGTGCTTCCTTTTCCTAGCTTCGACTCGAAGTATATCTTGCCGCCGTGCAGCTTCACTATGTCCTTGCTTATCGCCAGCCCCAGGCCCGTGCCTGCGCCGTCCTGCCTTACCAGCTGCGCCTTCTTCTGCGCCTGGTAGAATTTCTTGAACAGCTTGCGCTTGTCGTCATCAGCTATGCCTATGCCGGTATCCTCGACGCTGCATTCCACGAACTTCCTGCTCCTCTGCGAGATGTGGACCTTTACGCTCCCCTTCTCGGTGAACTTTATCGCATTGCCTATCAGGTTCACGAACACCTGTATGACCCTGTTCGGGTCAGCAATTATGGTTGGCACGTCGTAATCCGCCTTCCATTCAAACTCCAGGCCCTTCGCCCTCGCCATCTCCTCAAGGCCCTTTATGCTCGGGTTCTCACCCATCGCCTTAAGGTCTACTTCCTTGGGCTCCAGCTTTATCTTGTTCGCGTCAAGCTTCGCCGCGTCAAGCACCTGCTGTATTATGAGCAGCAGCCTGTCTGATTCCTCTATCACTATGCGCAGCCAGTCCTTCTGCGCCTCGCTCAGCTCCCCTCCCTGGCCCTCGTACATGAAGAGCGAATACCCTCTTATGCTCGTGAGTGGCGTCTTCAGCTCGTGGGACATGTTGTCTATGAACTGCGATTTGAGGTCGCTCGCCGATTTGTACTTGCGCACTTCTACATCCTTCTCCCTCAACTGGTCCTCCAAGTCGTCCAACCTCCTCTTTGTTTCGAGCTCCTTGAATATGACTATGTATCCATCGCTGTTCTCCATGCTCCTGAATTTGCGTATCGTCTGCGTTGCAGCCACTGCCGTTCCGTCCTTCCTCATCAGGTCCACATATGAATTGTCTACCTTGCCGCCGTTGTACACATAGCTGACGTCGCGGCTGAGCGTCGAGGAATCCTTGTATATTGAGCTAAGCTGCTTGTCAACGAGTTCCTCCTTGGCGTAGCCGAGAACCGCTTCGACGGGCATATTGCACTCCTTTATGAACCCCTGGTCGTCTATCTTCATAGCGACTTCCGATATGCCTTCTATGAAGTCGTTCATGTCCTGCACGGCCCTGTTGGCGTATTCTTCGGCCTTCATGTTTGACGCCGCGATGAGATAGCCGGCCTCAACCTTGGACATAACGCAGTGAACCGGCACCTTGCCCGCGCCTAGCGCCAGGCTCAGGTCCCCAAATACGGGCTTGTCTGCGCACCTACTCATCATCTCCCTTAGCATTTCGGTTGATTTCTCATCGAGTATGTCCGTGAACTTCCTCCCGTCCCTGAAGCCGTCCTGGCTTGCGAAGGCGCTATCCAGGTTGTAGCTGTACGATTTAACCGAATAACTCTCATCGATGAGCGCTATGTATACGTCGTTGCTCTTTCCGAGCATTCCAAGAATGCCTTCATAGAGCCTCTTCCCTGTTACGTTCGTTGCAGCCACATGCAGCAGCGAATCGCCCATCTTCTTCGGCGCGAAGCTGTAAAGCTCCCCGGGGCCTTCCCTGCCGACAAATTTTGTAATCGCCTTGCCATATGCGGATGCCGCCTTCAGCGCTTCGTAGTCCAGCCCTATTGCACTCTTCGTGTCAGAGCCCGACAGGCCGAATGCCTTTGCGGACTCCTTGTTCTCCCTGACTACCCTGTTGTCCTTCGAGATTATGAACTGCGGTATGGGCGAAGCGAAGAACGATGCGTCGAAATATTCTGCGAGGCGCAGGTTCTTCCCGAACTCCTCCTTGTACGCGAACGAGAAAGAGAATATGGATGAAACCAGGCTGAGCATACCTACGAGCTCCTCGTTGAACTTGTTCTCCTCCTTGGAGAGCGCCTTGAAGGTGAGTATGACCTTGCCGTTCGCCGATACGGGTATCACGGCGCAGCTCAGGTATCCGGAATTCCTGTACTGTATGAGCTCAGGGAAGGCGGAGAACTCGCTGAGCTGGTTGTCTATGTACGGCTTCTTGGTGTTGGATACATACTCGTCAAGCTGCCCTCCTGTGCTCCCCGACAGGCTCAGCGCCTTCACATCGTCGATCCCGAACGTGCCCTTTATGGTCTCGACGAACTTGGACAGGAGCGCAGAGCTCGGGAGCGAGCTGTTCGCTATCTCAAGCATCTCCGAAACAACTTTCGATACGGTCAGCCCTCCATCCATGCTCGTGCACCAGTCGGCGGAATTGTAGGAAATTACCGCTGCATATATACGATTCTATATCTTGCCCGGATAAGTATTTATTCCTGCTTTCCGATTTGCGTATTGGTGGACATGGGAAGGAAATTTTCGAAGGCATCTGCGCTTCTCGAAAAGGCCAGGAACGATTTCGCCATGGCAGAGTCGTACCTGAAGTCGAGGGACTACGCAGCGGCTTCCGCCGCCTATCTTTCTGTGATAAGGGAGGTGCTGAGCGCGCTTTCAAGGAGCAGGAAGGATGGCCACGAAATTGCCGAAGAGATGGAGAACGAGATGCTGATACCGGAGAATGTAGCTGATGCAGCAGAAGGCACAGGCGCTGCATACTATGACTCCAGGCAGGCATTCAGCCCGGCGGACAGGGCGCCGAGCATCGACTCAACCATCGAGAAACGAGATGCAGCGAAGAGGCTAATTGACTACGTATTTGCATACATGCAGCGCGGCTGAAGCAATCAGCCGGCTGTCACGTTTGCGCTAGCCCTAGCACCCTCCTCCCCTACGACCCTTATGGAGTAAGTCTGATTCACCAGGGGCAGTATGCGTATCGGGCTGCTGCCGAATCCTATCGTGCCGCTGAAGCCGAATGTCTCGCTGCTGCCGGCACTGAGGTTGTACCCATTCTGGCCATTCTGCTGCCCGTCCTCAAATTCAGCGCTGTCGAAAGGCAGCGAAAGAGTGCCGTTGCCCAGCACTATGAAGTTGAGAACGTTGTGGTAGTTCATGCTGAAGTTGCCGACCTCATGGAGTATGCCTTCAACGCTCGCATTCGATATGTTAATGTTCCTTATGTCCTCTAGAACGGAGGCGTTCATCCTGCTCTTGAGCATGTTGCCCAGGTCCTCAATAGACGAGTTCGATAAGTTGCCTATGCCGAACCCGTGAATGTCAGATATGTTTATCCCGTGTGCGGAAAGCACTTTGCCCAAACTGGACACAATGCTGCTCATATTGGTCAAGTTGATGCCGCTCAGATTCAGGCTTCCTAGAAGGGATCCAAGCGATCCAAGGTTGAGCCCACCTGACACGTCACCAAATCCGCCGCTACTGGAATCGAAGCGGGGTGGGGCCTTCCTCACTATCGGCATTGCTATGGGCCCTAGCCTGCGCATATACCCAGACAGCATTACGTCCTTGACCATTACCGAGTTGTTCGAGTTGTCCTTGACCGTAACCGAGAAGTCTACGCTCGTGTTCTGCACGCTTAGCTTGGACTGCGTTATCGTTATATTGGGAGTAAGCCTCTCTATCTCGGCCCTTGCGCTGTTCTCTATCCTCGCCTTTGCACCAACATGCGCCTGCGTGCCATTGAGCGGCAGCCCCTTTATCACCACTCCCCTGAGCGACGGCACAAGCACGAATATTGTCTGATTTGCAGCATATATCTGCAATACCGACGGGTAGAAATCTAGCAGCGCCGTAGGGGATGTTGCATTCATAAGGCTGCTCAGCCTGACAAGCAGCCTGTTGTTCGGCACGCTCACATTGTAAGTCACATTGCCTATGGTTATCGTAGCTCCGCTTATATTGAGCCTGAGGAGGTCGAAGTTTGCCGTCTTGCTCACCTTGCCCACTCCGACTGTCTGCGTGAGGTTGGTCAAGTTCATAAGGTTGACAGAGCCAGAAGCGTTGAGCGACACGAACCCTGTGCTGTTGGACTTGCCTGCAGTGTGCAGCTCTATATTTGAATAATAAAGAAATAGGGCCTGCGTGCCATTGGGCACTGCCGGAGGGTCGGTAAGCTGGACCATCACGGTGCTGTTCGCAGACGATGGCACTGTAGTAGTTACCGGAACGCTGACAGAAGGCACAAGGGCCTTGTATGCAACCGCAGCAATCGCTATGACTATTATTATACCTATCGCGTAAGCCAATCCTTTGTTCATGCAATCATAAATATTCCGCATCTAAGCTATAAAAGCTTTCTGCCCGCGTGGGCTTTGCTAAATAATTATCGTTTTTGAACGAATATATTAGCACACGCAATAATTTATTAGCAGACGCATACTTCCGCTAATTCTTATCGTTTAATATTAACTCCTGCAAATAAAATACTGCGGTGAAACTATGGTCAAGCCAATCAAGGATTCGGAACGCATTATTGTCGGCTGGGGAAACGACAAGAACGGAAGACGCTGTTTCTTTATATCCCATAAAGAGATGCCAGAAACCTATGGAAATCCCATAACAAGCGACCCTAAAGACTTGGAAAGAAAAATGACAGAAGTAGCAGACAGGGTAGATTCAATAAGGAAAAGTAGAAGAAACATCAAAACAACAAAGATAAATGAATATGAAGAAGGTCAGAAGATTAAATGCTGGGCCTGCTCTGATACATACGATAAAGAAGAAACTATGGAGTATGACGCTAAAGATAAAGTTTTCAGATGCTCAAGGTGTGGCTCTGAACTGCGTGCCTAATTTATGGCAAGCAGATTAGGCTCTACCTTTAGTTCATACATCGCACTTATCAAGACAGTAATATTGTAGGCTATCCGCTTACAATAGACCTCATTAACCTGCGCTATGAAGTTCTTTGACTTTATGCAGTCCCCTAACTTGAACTTGACCACCATGAATGTAGATTCTACATTAGGTCTTGAATGATAGTGTGTCAGAAATTCCTCTTGATTCAGTTGGAAGTAGTGATACATCTTTTTCCACATGATGCTACCCTTCGGCTTTGCAGTCGCATTAACCTTGAACGGTATGTAAGGGACTGCTCCAACTTTGTCTATGCAGTCAAGGTTATCCCTGCTTGAATATGCCTTATCTGCGCTTATCTCATCCATCGTGAAGCCGTTGTTATGCGTGGTCTCAACGAGTGGTATCAGTTGAGGGCAGTCTGCACTATCTCCATTAAGGATTATTGCGTCCGTTATCACATTTGTTGTATTGCCTACTATGGCATGGCACTTTATCCACTTGTGCTGTTTCTTTGTGTGATGTTTCTCCTTGCAGTATTAGTTGAACTGGGTAGTCCTAAATCCTGTGCTGTCTGGGCTGAACTTCGTCTCTATCGAGCGAAGGGGCATAGCTGTAATATGCAGTAGCCCTCTAAGGACAGGGGTTATCTCTGGGTCGTTTAGGAGCATGTTTATCACGTTGTAGTTAGGGGCTTTAGTTATCTGCCCCTTTTCTTGCGCTTCCTCATATTCCGAGTGCGCCCTTCTGCTTGACTTCATGGAATAGACCTTTTCTATCGCACAAAACAGGGCTTCGTTCCGAGGGGTTGCAGGTCTTCCCGTTGTTGCTCTTATCGGCTCTGGCACATTAGCGACCAAATCCTTCAGTAGTTCGTTAAAGTGCCTTCCCTATTCTACTTGCGCCTTTGTGTAGTTAGCCCAATCTTGCGGATAGGTTTTGCGGACTGTCTTAGTCTCGGTTATCGTGCCGTCCTTGTTTATGATCTTTGTGAGCGTTATCTCTACTGCGAATATGTGCTTGCATTTCAGCCCTCTTTCCACGAAGTCGGGGCAGTTGCACACGGACTTGTCTATCCTCAACATTACCTCATAGGTCTTGTTGCTGCTCTGCGAAGGGACGCTCCACTTATAGCCGTTCAGCTTCACATTGCCGTTCTTGGCTACCTCCATGCCCTTCTGCTTCCTTATCTGCAACATTTCTTGGATTTGCATATACATACCTTCTTATTAGAATATAGACGTTAAGATATATAACTTGCTACGCTCTTATTAGAATAGCGAAGGGTTTATATACCTTTCTTATTAGAAGGTATAGGGTAATTTTATGAAGCAAATAGGCACTTACAGGGTCAAGGTGAGTTCTGGGACGGACAAAAAGAAGCTATCTGATGGCACTATCAAGGAATACCGATACGGCATGATAACAGTAAGGACGCCTCTGCTCACAAATTTCATAGGCAAGGACGTTATGATACGGGTCTTTGATGAAGCCACTACAAGAAAGAAAACGTAACATTTATTACTTTATTACTTACATTATTATAGAAAACCCATGAAGTTTGTAATAAAGTAATAATTAAAAAGGGTAATAAATATGACAAAAAAAGAGACTGTGAGCATAAGGATGGATGGCACAATATGGAAGCAGGTAAAATTACTTGCTGTCGAAAAAGACATGAAGATAAGCGACTTAGTGGAAACCTTACTGCTGAACGCCATACGGGAATTGAAAGGGCGATAACCTTTTATACTTTAGCATCTTAACTACTGGAAGTGATTAGGATGGAAAACATAGAATGGGAGTATTCCGATAATGATTCTCTCGCAAGGGTCAGCAAACTTACGGTCGATTCCAAGAGGGTGGAGGGGCCTTTCCACGCTACTACACGGAGAGACGACGACATATATCAGGGTGTAGTCGGTAGCAATAGAAGAGAAAACATGATTAATATAGTTCCAGAGGCGTTGAGCAAAACAACACTTGATGCGGTGGGTAACAGTATAGACACGGGGAACACGCTCATAGGCAGATTGACCCAAAAGAAATCTGGTAAAACGGGAGACATAAACATTGTATATACTCGCATACCCAAAAAATATGAAGTAAAGGTGGGTAAAAAGAAAATGTATTACTCAATACCTACAATAGACCAGTTGCAGATAACTTCACTTGTGGATGTGTCCTTACGGTGCGATACTGATATTGTGATACCACCAATCCCTAATGCAATAACTTCTTTTGACCATTTTAAGGACATTCTGAACAGAACCAACAACCAAATACAAACTTTCAAGAAAAAAGAGAAGCCGATTATGGGCTACATACCGAGCATAGACGACCGTCCGCTCGTGATAAAGATGATTGATGAATATCTAAAGAAAGACTACGATTGTAAGATTTTTGGTGTGGACTATAGTGGTTCTCCAAGTGCCCCACAACTCATGATGACAGTAGTAGGTACATTAAGAGAGAGGCTTAAGGTGCGAAAGACTGTTGAAGAATACTATTTGCATGTATTCAACGCTGCAACCGCCAAAAAGTCAGAGAAGGATATAACTCCAGTAACGAACTGGCTTACTCATCTCTATGGGGTAGATTCTGTTAGTGGAACGATTTGGGGTGGAGGGGCCGAAACGCCAGAGACGATGGAAGAAAAACTGGCGCAGAAACAGAAGCAGATTGATGGTACTCGTTACATAGTTAGAGATGATTACGGTGCTTACAAAAAAGCAGCCATACATAAGATAACCTGTAGGTGTCATGTCTGCTCAAAATATGGGGTAAATGAGCTTTACGACCAATCAAATTACTTTAGGCGGATAAAAGCGCATAATATAGATAGCTACAAGGAGGAATATGTAGAGATAGGAGAGAAAATCCGTAAAGCGGACAAAAAGCTGGTTCCGTATATTGACACAAAAGCACAGGCTGTAAATGATGCAAGGCGGATTATGTCAGATATTAATGAGATACGGGCAAGGACTGGAACATAGGCTGATGATATGCAAAACCATATAAACTTGAAGCCTCATAACGAGATTAGCAAAATGCGTTATTGGCTACGCTCTATAAGACGCCATAGTTTTCTGAGGTTTTTAGGTAGCACTTCCACACATGTTGCGAGCATAAGCTATGCGTCTTTTGTTGGTGTATCTGTATGACCGATAATCCCAATAGGAGAGCTGGAAATGTTGTTGATTTGTTCTGCGGAGCTGGAGGCCTCAGCAAAGGATTTGAACTTGCAGGATACAGAATAATAGCAGGTCTGGATTTTGATAAAACATCAGTTGAGACATTCGGATTCAATTTTCCAGATGCAGTTTCTATATGTGCTGATATAAAATCAATAAGGCCAGAGCAGTTTTTAGAAAGACTGAAGGAAAAGAAAGTTGATGTTGTAGTAGGAGGGCCGCCATGTCAGGGATTCAGTACGGCCAACAGGCAGCAGAAATTCATAGACGACCCAAGAAACATACTCTACAAATATTTCGTTGAATACGTCAGTTTCATAAAGCCAGAAATCTTCGTAATGGAAAATGTAGCAGGAATGGAAAAGAAAGTAAATGAGATTGAGAAGGATTTTTCTGACATAGGATACCTTGTAGGATACGGAATAATGAATGCCTCAGAATACGGGATACCACAGAACAGAAAAAGGCTGTTTTTCATAGGAATAAAAGATTCTGATGGGCATGGATTCAAGACCCTAAACAATATATTCTCAGTATTAGAATCGGAAAAGTCTGGAAAAATAGTTCCTCTGAAAGATGCTCTATGGGGCCTTAGGAAAATAACCCCGATAGCAAAAAAGAACGCAACATATACAGAATCAAATACGCACGGGCTTACTGAGGACACAATACAGGCAGATACTGAACCGCCAGAGTATATTCTGAAGATAAATCACGGTTCTGCCCCGAAGGCTGTATATAACCATAAAGCACGATACAATAATGAAAGAGATATTGAGATATTCAGAAGGCTGCCTCAAGGTGGAAAATCAGACCATCCGTCAATACAGGATATTATGCCGTATAAGAGACGGAGTAATATTTTCAAGGATAAATTCTACAAGCTGATTGCAGACAGGCCGTGTAAGACCATAACATCACACATGAAATTTGATTGCAATATGTATATTCATCCTTTCCAGAACAGAGGATTAACACCAAGAGAGGCAGCGAGAGTCCAGAGTTTTCCAGACAGCTACAGGTTTATTGGCTCTCTGTCAAACTGGTATAGCCAGATAGGAAATGCTGTTCCGCCGCAGCTTGCTTTTGCCATAGCTGCAGCAGTCAGAACTGTTGCTGCAAAAGGAAAGATACATATAAAAGATTTGGTTTGATATAGGTGAGTGTATGCCGATTAGATATGTGGATTTGTGTTCTGGTGTCGGAGGTTTCAGAACAGCGATGGAGACCGCTGCACACAAAAGCAGGGTAAGCGTAAAGTCGGTAGGATACAGCGAGATTGACGAAAATGCAATAAAGAGCTATGAATCATATTTCAGCAAAGGAAGATATGAACAGAATTTCGGAGACATTACAAAGATTAATATCAAAGAGATGCCAGATTTTGATGCACTTTTTGCTGGATTCCCGTGCCAGCCGTTCAGCATAATGGGAAATCAAGATGGATTCCTTGACAAAAGAGGAGAGATATTCTTCAGCATAGCAAAGATAATATCGGAGAAACAGCCGAAGTTCTTTATTCTTGAGAATGTAAGAGGCCTTTTCACTATTAACGGGGGGGCTGTATATAGGAAGATTATCGGAACTCTTGAGACAAAACTCGGATATAAGACCTCTGCATTTATACTGAACTCAAGTGATTACGGAGTGCCGCAGACAAGAAGGAGGCTGTATATACTCGGATTCAGAAATCACAGCCAGCTTATAACAGAGCCTCCAGAAAAAATAGACCTTTACAAAACAAAAAGGCCGACAACATGGCATATACTTGACAGAAAGGCAGATGAAAAATATTACCTTTCTGATAAGCTCACAGCAACAGTATTGAAGAACGGCAGCGGCAAATTTAGGGCAAAGTCCGAAGCAGACCAGCTTATAGCAAGGCCTCTGAGTGCAACCATGCACAAAATGCACAGGGCCTGCCAAGACAATTATTATTCCGACAGATATATCTTCGGCAGCTATGATAAGGACAGATACAAAGTAATACTTAATAAAGAAAAGCAGCAGAGGCTAAGAAGACTGTCGCCTCTTGAAGCTTTCAGACTGCAGGGCTTCTCGGACAGATTTGTCAGCAGTGCCATGAAAGCTGGCGTATCTGACACACAGCTATTCAGACAGGCAGGAAACGCAATAACAGTAAATGTTGCTGCAAATATTCTTGGAACAATAGGGCTTCACAATTATCTGGACTAAGCAGTGATATAAAGCCCGACTACTCCATCGGCATCTATATCGGTATGCAGACGTGATTGTATTGCAGCACGCTGCTGTGCAAAGAGAGTTCTTATCATAGATTCCTTTTCGCTTCTTATACCCAGATGTATCTTTCTATGGCATGTAGGGCACAACGAAACAATATTGCTTATGTCATCAATATTATATTCAAATGTGCTGTAATATTCCATCGGTATAAGGTGGTGTTTTTCCATATACTTGTTTCCGTTCTTTGTTGTGAAGGTATCGTGGTGCTGGTCTATCTGACATCTGTAATTCTGCTTTTTCAGCACATAATTGCCCTTTATCCTATCACGAGGCAGGACTCTGACACTTCTTGAGCCTCCGCTTCCTCTCCTTCTTTCTGGTGGGAAATCCCCTTCAGAAAGAGACGTGCTTACTGTAGAATCAATCTGGTAAAGTGTATCAGTGTCTCCCTCATGCGATGCTGAAAGGAAATCGGGCGGGGAAAGTTTTATATAGCCGCCAACTTTTCTTGAAAAGTTGCGGTTGCTTCCCTCTATCTCAGCCCATCTTGGAGAGTGCTTTTTGACAAGCTCTGCTTCATAGTGATTTTCGCTGTCTGGGGATTTCCAGAATATAACAGCATCTCCGACCACACCACCGATACTCCTATAGGTAGTCATCAGTCTGCCGCCAGTAATGTGAAAATGGTCGTGTGTTCTTGAATGGAAGTAATTGACATTAGTCTCTATTGTGTTGTTCTTGCCTCCGTGCCAGAACTCCACCACTATTTTTTTTATCGTATGTGATGTTTTGCTGCGTGCTGTTCCAAAATAGCTTTCTGTATCCTTTGCAGGAACGATTCCAGACGTATGTCCGCTGCCAAGCTCTGAAGAAGCCAACTTCTTGAATACAGCGTTAGGCTGAGCCATAATACTGCTTATCTGTAACACTTTAATAATCTTACGGTAAGCCTGCTTTTTAAAGGTTGTAATTCCGTTATTCTGTTTTTTCAGAAAAATATTCGATAGTTTGCAGAGAGTTATCTTCGGCGACCTTAATGAAACCAACTTATGAACAGTTGGTTGAGATAGTGAAGTATCTACAGAAAGAGAACAGAGGAGAAGCCACAAAGTCGCAAAGGAACTGGAAAGCATTGGCGGCGTCGATACCGTCGACGGATACGCAGGATACAATAAACTGCAGTGCAAACGGCAGCGCTGCTGGGCGCATCTCCTCAGAAGGGCAAAGAAGCCAATCTATCAGTTTGGCATAGATGAGAAATACAGCGACTACAAGGCATTTGCAGAGAAACTTTCTTTGCTGTTCCATAACGCAAAAGCGGAAAGGAGGGAACGCTGCACATCGGAGAAACTCCGCGAAAAATATGACAGAAAATTATGGAAACTGCTTCAATCCGCACCAACAGAAGGAAAAAACTTCACAAGACTCACCAACTACATAATGAGATTCAACGCAGAATGGTTCACATTCCTGCAGTACAAAGACGTAGAGCCTACAAATAATAGGGCAGAGAGATCTCTGAGGCCGATGGTCATAAAGAGGCGAATCAGCCAGCAGAGTAGAGGTATCGACAACATGGATAGTTACGCAATGCAGATGTCAATGTACATGTCATCGAAACTCCAAGGAACCGATTACATCAAAACCCTGTCGAACGTCTTGAAATCGGACGTTCTCTCAGTATCGTACAAATCTTGAAGTGTTACGCTTATCTGGCTATCTTTTTTAAACTATGCTCCCAGACTCTTATTACCCTCCAGCCCTGTGCCTGCAGGTGTTTATTTACTGCTCTGTCTCTTTCTGCATTTTTCCTTATTTTAGGAAGCCAATAGCCTCTGTTTGATTTGGGTTTTATGTAGTGTTCTGGGCATCCATGCCAGAAGCAGCCGTCTATGAATACTGCTGTCCTGATTTTTCTGTTTGCAAAGTCTGGTCTTCCGTATATACCTTTGGGCTGGTATGTAAATCCAAGATTTTTTAGGGAATCTCTGAGCTTGAGTTCGGGCCCTGTCTTAGAGCCCCTAATTCTTGACATATTGTAGCTTCTCTGCTCTTTTGTATGCCAGTCTGCCATAGTCTATATATCGGAAGAAAGTAATTTATTAGCAGAAGAGAGAATTTATTAGCAAACGATAATTATTTAGCAAAGCCGCTCGAGCGGGCTAAATATAATAATATTGCTGTGCACTATAAATCCGTGCTTGCATGGTATACAAGAAAGAGGATAGGACCGGGCATGTGCGGCAGGAGCTTGCAGAATCCGTCGAAAACCTAGAGGCAGCGCAGAAGCGCAGTTCATCTCTCGACCTAGAGATAAAGAAGGGATTGAGGAGGATATTCCCGGAGCTCGCAATAGACTATGACGAGATAGCGCACAGCGCGTATCTTGGGTCCTCATTCTCGGCATCGATAGACTACAAAGAGCAAGTAAGGCAGCTGGGCACCGAAGCGAAGGAGATAATCGACAGCAAGATCACAGGAAGTACGGCATCAGACATAAGGGATAAGATTGACGCTGCCGCCGAATCCATAGAGAAGGGAGTAGCGGCGAAGGAAGCCCTCGCAAAGCAGCTAAGGGGCACAGACAGGAAATCAGAGCATATATTTCTTATATACTCCGATAGCAAGCTGGATAGCATAACCCTATCGGACATAGAGTCAAAGGACAGCGAGCTGCGCAAGATGCTGTCAAAATACAAGATAAACAAGCTCATAATTGCAGCGTCCTGCGAAGGCATGATGGCAAACGGCGAGTACAGCGACGTGTTGTTGCGCTACAAGACCTTCGCAAGCTCGTACAGGCGCGTCGCTATCGAAGATGCCCAGATGAGAAGGATGGCACGCATGCTCAAGGACGGTTCCATCTACGGAATGATACAGGAATATGTGCAGGGCATCGACGGCATGTTCAATGCCAATATAGCGCCTAGGCTGATTGCGCGCAAGAATGTGCTGGATCTCGCCTCTGAAGTGTATTGCTATGAGGATTACGGCGCGATGGTGCGCAAGGCGCAATCAGACTTGATCAAAGAGATACTGGCGAAGCTGTGAGCTGCCTAGATGCGATGATTTATTGAAGATGTATATCATAGTGCATGGGATAGTGCAGGGAGTAGGCTATCGTGCATTCGTCAAGGCGCAGGCTGATAAGAGCGCCATAAGGGGCTATGTGAAGAACATGGATGATGGGAGCGTCGAAATATTTGCCATAGGCCAGGAAGGCAAGCTGGCCGAATTCGCCAGCTTGCTGCATGTTAACGAGGAACATGGCCCCGACGTATTCTACATAGAAAAGCACAAGGAGGGCGAGAACGGCTTTGTTGACAAGGGGAATATGGATTCATTCAGCATCATGGTGTGATGCCATTTAGCAGATCGGGCCCAATCTCTTCGAACAGGTGCACATGCATCTTGCTGCCCAAGCTTCCAGCTATCTCTTTGTATTTGCCGTAGCTCTTCGCGTTCGTTACAACAAGCACTGCGTCATATGATTCAATCCTGCGCGAGAGCATTCCGCTCGTCTCAGCGAGGTTCTTCTTGCCGGTCTCGTATTCCAGCGCAATCCTCCTGCCCTTGTAGTTGATGGCCATATCCGGATTATTTGGGTTATCCATCACGTAATATTTAACCCCCAGTTCATGCAGCCTGCCAGCTATCTTGAGGAGCATTACCTCGTGCTCAAGGCCCGGATTCGGCTTTATGCCGATCCATGTGCCATCGCCAGCATCGAATGATTTGAGCGCCCCAGCTTCGAGCAGCCTCCGTACTTCATTGAGCCCCGCATCTCCGAATGCGCCTTTCACGCTCTTTTCAAGCGCCTCGAGCTTTATCGGCTTTCGCGATCCTATGACTATGAAATTGTCAATGCCTGCCCTGTCATCTGCCTTTTTTATGCCGGCGCTGCCAGGCAGGAACCTGCTTCCCCTGAATATCACCGGCGCCCCGAGGGTGTAGTTCACTAGCATTGCGCTGTGCTGGCTGAGCTTGCCGAGCATCATCCTTATCGCATCCGCCTTGTCCCTATCCCCCTCAGACATGATGTTTGATATGTAGTTTATGTCCGAAGGCTCCCTTGGCCTGAACGATACTATGGTGCTCATATTGCCGGCTATCTCACTCCTCAGAGCAGATGCGCTATGCGCCGCAATTATCACTCCGAGCCCGTACTTCCTGCCTTCGGCTATCAGCTTGGCCATCACGCCGCTCGTCTGATAGCCTTTTTCCACCAGGAAGTCGCCCTCGTCTATTATGAGATAGAGCCTTATCCCGCGTTCCTTCTCATTTCTCTTCATGCCCCTGTAAAGCCTCTCCAGCAGCTCGTGTATGTATATTGTCTTCGCCTCCTCGCTATGTATCCCTGCAAGCGAGAAAGAGCTTAACGATCCCATCAGGCTTTCCACGCCTTTGCTGTCGCTGAAGAACGATTTGCCTTCCAGCAGCGATATCCTGCTGCGTATATGCTTCAACCTGTTTGTCTCGGATGCGCTTTTCGAATTAGCTATGAATATGTCTATCTCGTGGATCAGGTCATGCATCTTTGGCACGCGCTCCAGCTTGCCCTCTATCCTGTTGTACGCCTTCCTGTACATGTAGTTTATGCACTGCCTGAGCGAGAATTCCTGCAGGTACCCTAGCCCATAGACATCTGCGAGCAGGCGCGCCAGCGAATCTGCCCTCTCCTTGACATCAAGGCCGTCGAGGGCGAATATGTTTATGCCATGGTCTACTGCATCATACACCCTGCCTCCTACTTCCTTGATTATGCCTTCGTGCTCATTGTGCGCATCGAGCAATATTGCAGGCACCTTGTGCCCCTCTATCTCGTGCAAAACCCTCTTGAGCAGCGTGCTCTTCCCGTAGCCTGAAGAGCCTACTATGAGCATGTGCGGATTGGGCTCCTTGCTTAGGTCTATAACTAACTTTCCGCCTTTCCTCCTCCACGCCCACAATGCAGCAATATTCTTGTACGGGTTCACCATCCCCTGCCTGAGGGGATAGGTGCGGGTTCTCGAGAGCTCGTAGGCGAAGTCGCCTATATACAAGCCTCTCTTGTCCTCGCCGAATATAAAGCGTTTCAAACTATCTATCATCATCGCATCACCATGTAGGTGACGGATGGAGATGAGGGGGCCGGGATGGCCGATGAGCCATCCACGACTGGCGCTGTGTGTTCCGGTCCAGCTATGCCTATGCCCTTGCTGGTCATGTGCATCGTTATGCTGTAGGCGATCAC
>JAMCYB010000017.1 GCA_023474385.1 Candidatus Martarchaeota archaeon
GGCCCAAGGAGATAAAAGCATTCTACATGCCTGTGAACCCTAAGGACGAGAGGACAGTACTTTGCGCGGACATGCTTGCGCCACACGGCCACGGGGAGATAATAGGGGGCAGCGAGCGCGAGTGGAGGTACGAAGAGCTGGTAGAGAGGATGAAGGAGCTCAACATGAACCTTGACAATTACAGCTGGTACATAGACCTGAGAAAATACGGTTCGGTGCCGCATGCCGGCTTCGGATTGGGGATAGAGAGAGTGATAAAGTGGATGCTCAACCTGGACCACATACGCGACGCCATACCATTCCCTAGGGTAATCAACAGGCTAACTCCATGAATGCAGCATTGGCAGCGCAAGCCGTGCAGCTTGCAGCCTTCATCGTCGCGGTTGCCATAGTGTCGTGGCAGTCCTACGTAGATAGAAAGGGCAAAGAAGAGTTCAACATATACTTGCTTGGCCTTGCGTATACCTTTGTTATTGCATCCGTATTCTCGCTCTTCTTCAGCCATGCGTACAGCATACTGATCATTTTCGGAATATCGCTCGTATCCTGCTCTTCTGTATACCAGTATCTGAGGCACAGGGCCATATTCTCCATATCGATGCTGTACTTGCTCGCAGCGATTTCATACTTCTATGCAGCTGCTTCTGTCCCTGGCATCATAGTGGTCGCGCAGTCCATATCAATCGGCCTCATAGCGGCTTTCATAGCAAAGAGCCACACGCCCAGGACTGTAAAGCCTGCAAGGAGCAACAAGCGCGTAGAGATAAGGCGCGATGTGTTTGAAATGGTAATCGGTGTCGTGCTGCTACTCATAATAGCGCTGGTGCAATACTACAGCGCAATATATATAGTGGTGCTGCTATCGCTGCTCGGGTACTCAATCAGCGGCTTGGTCTCGCATAAAAGCAGCATGTACGCGTTTCTGAACAGCTTGGAGAGAACAGGCGCCTTCTTCGGCGAAGGCGCAATATACCTGGCTGTCGGCACCCTGCTCATGGTGAGCTTCATACATGCACGCCCGCTCCTACTGACTGGCATAATGGCGCTTTTCTTCTCCGATTCGCTCGCTACAATAGTCGGCGTCACATACGGGAAGCACAAGCTTGCGTATAATCACGGCAAGAGTGTGGAAGGCGCGCTGGTATTCTGGATCAGCGCCTCGATTCTTGCATACCCACTCATAGGCTTATACTCGCTGCTGATAGGTGCAATACTGTCAATAGTAGAAAGCGTGAGCGGCTCTCACACCGTAGATGACAACATAAGCATAGCGATTGCAATGATAGCCATATATGCAATAGCATTATTTGTCTAGCCCTTCGGTGCATAGTCCTCTATGCCACATGCCTTCATGATCTTCGACACTGCCTGCATGTTCGTATGATCATCACCATCAGTGTTCTCGGGAGTTTCCATTACGAAACAATCTGCCGTTAGCCTAGAGATTCTGAAAAAGTTGGCAAATCCTTTCATACCAATATGCCCTTTGCCTATATGCCAGTGCCTGTCCAGGCCGCTGCCCAGCGGGAATTTAGCGTCATTGAGGTGCACGAGCTTTATCTTGTCTATGCCAAAGCTTTCCTCTATCTCGTCCATCAGGCTGCTTGTGCCCTTCTTTGATGCTATATCATAGCCAGCGGCGAAGGCGTGGCATGTATCAAGGCACACACCGACCCTTTTATCCCCTACACTTTCGATGATGTTCCCTATCTCTTTCATGTGCGACCCTACGCTGTTATTGTATCCTGCAGAATTCTCCAGCAGTATGTGCGTGGAGGTACTCCTGCGCAGTGCGTGCATTATCGTGTCAGTGAGCCTATCGCCGATTTCATCAAATCCCTTGCCAAGGTGCGAGCCCATGTGCACGACCAAGTACTTTATCCCTAGCGATTCGCAATTGCCCATGTTGTCAATAAGCATCTTCCTGCTCTTTGAATAGACATCCTCATTTGGGGAGCCCGGATTGCACAGGTAAGGTATATGCGCGAAGGGCTCAAGCGAATTCCTGCGCACCATATCCCTGAATTCTGATGACGCGTTGCTATCAATCTTAGAATTCAACCACGACCTGGAGCTGGTGGTAAACATTTGGAACACCGGATAGCCATGCAGTACGGCTTCCCTCGGCGCATTGGCTACCGAGCCCGCAATCGACATGTGGAAACCAAACCTAAGCATTGCATCGCCGAGATAAAAATAAAGAATACCGCTAATACCTGCGCTATAGGTTGCTTTAAAAAGGTTGCATATTAATGTGTATTACGCGGGGTGTTTACTTGAATAAAAAAGGTTTCAGCTATTATGATATAGAACAGTTCTTGAGGGAGGCGGGTGCGGAAAAAATAAACGAAAAAGCAATAGTGAGCTTTGAGGAGGAGCTCGAATCAACGGTAAAGGAGCTGGCAAACGAGGCGGTGATGTATGCCAAATATGCCGGCCGCAACATGCTGATAACTGACTGCGATGTCGATATGGTAAACTCATGCGGCGCCAAGAAACTGTATATCGCCAACAGGCCGCCGCGCAAGAAGAAAGCAGTATTAAAGAAAGGCATAAGGGTCCGAAGGACAATCAGTCAGACTTCATGATTCTCATTCTAATGCTTTAGCATATTCAGAGCATGTCTATTTTTTGAAGCAGCGCTTTGGGCAGTTCCACTGCCTTCCATTCCTTCTTGTTTATCGCTACCTGCGTTATATAGCCATCGCATATGAGCTCCCCATCCCTAAGTATCTGAAAGTCGAATCTCAGGGCTTTCCTGGACAGTTTCTTGGGCTGCAGCACAACGCTCAGATTGTCCCCCAGCCGCGCAGACTTCTTGTACTGCGCCTTTGATTCAACAACCACAAACCAAGTATCATTGTCGAGAAGGGGATAGCTGATGCCAAGTGTCTCGCGCATGAAGTTCGGCCGCATCAGTGAAGAACCTATAATATCCAGCGTAATGCACTACTCCCTGCGCATCCGTGTCATATATCCTTACCGTATCCTCAAAAACGAAATCTTCAGCCATAATAAGTATTATGCACCCTATATTTATATTCCTTTTCGGGAGCGCTCTTTACCGCTGATAAACACTGAAAGTGGATAAGGCTTAATTAAAATTGTTGCGTTATGTATGCGGCGAAACAATGGTGAAGATAAAATGGCTAGGCCATGCCGCATGGCTGGTTGAAGGCTCGAGCAAGAGCTTTATAATAGACCCGTTCCTGTCACAGAATCCAAAGTCAGCTATGAAGCCAAGCGAGATAAAGAAGCTGGACTTCATATTCATCACGCACAACCACTTCGACCATATAGGCGACGCTGTCGCTCTCGCGAAGTCTACCGGCGCCAAGATAGTCACAACATTCGAGACCGCGCAGATGATGCAGAAGTCTGGAGTTCCTGAAGCGCAGGCAATCGGACCTAAAGCATATAGTTCAGGTTGCCAAGAACGATGGCAGTAACAGCTTTGTAATAAAGAAGACAGATGTATTGAAGAAGGGCAAGATGAACATAGGGCAGATAATACTCGAGCTTCCTGAGCATGGAGATGAGAAGTAATATAATAATTAACTTTAATATAACCAAAGATTTTATGGCTGAAGGAATTGTAAGTGTCGCAAGCGACGATGGATTTGATATTGTGCTAACGAGGGCAATCAAAGCAATAGAGAAACGCAACATATCAATTTTTGCCGTGATAGACCATAAGAAGAATGCCGCGGATAAAGGAATGGGGATGAATGACGCAACTGTTATCCTTTTTGGCAGCCCTGAAGCAGGTACAAAGCTAATGCAGGAAAAGTTAAGCATTGCGATAGACCTTCCACTAAAACTTCTTGTAAGCAACGAAGATGGCAAGACAATGCTAAGCTACTACGACCCGATGCACCTGGCAAAAGAGCACAAAATTGACCGCAACCTCGACGTGATAAACAAGGTTTCAGGGCTGCTCAACGCAATCGTGATGGAAGCGGCAGGGAAGGCTTGAGGCTTTTATGTCAATAGGCACAAATCCCACCTCTTGGATGAGGTGCATACCCTATTGTGCATTGTCTAACTGTATTGCTGTACATGCTGTAGGATAAGATAAGCCTGATTCATATGCGTGAACAATAAGTTACTTTTATTATTTCAGCGCCCTTGCCGGGATTTGAACCCGGATCACAGGCTCCGCAAGCCCGTGTTCTATCCAAGTTATACTACAAGGGCACATAGCAACATCAGTGCAACATACAATTTATTAATGCTTACATGC